>JAYUWZ010000398.1:0-3992 GCA_043753265.1 Verrucomicrobiaceae bacterium | reverse complement strand
GAGACGTTGAGAATGACGAATGACGAATGACGAATGACGAATGACGAATGACGAATTTTGCGAGGGGGGATCGTCGGTGAGATTGCGCTGGGGGCGTTCCTTCTGCATTACCGCTGCCCCACATGAAGCAGACCGTTTTGATCCTCATCGCTGCAGCGCTTGCCCTGGTAGCCAAGCTTTACTGCGCGGCCACCACGGTGGGGACAAATGATGCGGTCTTTTTCTATGGATTTGGGAAGCTGATTAACCGGGTGGGGCTGGAGCGCACCTACCAGTTGCAAAACATTTTCAATCACACGCCGCTGGTCGGAACTTACGCCGCTTTGTTGCAACGCACCGAGCCCGGCACCCAGTTGAAGCCCCAGCGCTACCCCTTCTTTCTGCGGCTGCCCGGGATCATCGGCGACTTCCTCTCGGTGCTGATTTTGCTGCGCATCCGGAAGCTCACTGGCTCACCGCCGGGCTGGGCTATTTTGCTTTTCACGCTGAGTCCGGTCGCATTCATGGTTTCCGGTTTTCATGGAAATGTGGACTCGCTGCTCGCCATGCTGATTCTGGCTGCGGCCTGGCTGGCCCTTGAGGATAAGCCGCTGCTCTGTGCAATCGCGCTGGGTCTCGCGTGCAATGTGAAGGTGTCCCCGCTGCTGCTCACGCCGGTCTTCTTTTTCTGGTGGCGCTCACGTCCCGGCTGGCGCTTGTTCTTTTACCCGGCGACAGCGCTCATCCTGGCTGGCTGGTCGCCTGCTTTAATCAATCCCGACACGAGGAATGCGTTTTTGACGAACGTGCTGGGGTATCAAGGATATTGGGGCATCTGGGGAATTAGCTACTGGCTGCGGGAAACGGGTGCGGAGGATTTCGCCAGGATCGGGTTTGAGGAACTCACTGGCACCCAAAAGCACATCATGTCCGTGACCAAGTTCTTCATCATCGCCAGCACCCTCGGGGTGGCCTGGCGCAGGAGAAAGGTGGATGGGGTGGGATTGTTCCACACGCTTGCGTGGGTGTGGGCCGTGTTCTTTGTTTTTGCGACCGGGGTGGCACCTCAGTATTTCGTGTGGATTACGCCATTCCTGGTGGTGGCGCTGCCACGCTGGTCGGCACTGGTGACGGGAGCCGCCTCGGTATTCCTGTTCGTTTTTTACAACGTCACGGCAAATGTGCGCACGAACGATCTCCATGTGATCAGCGGCGATCCTTGGGCGATGCCGTGGTCGCACCCATGGAACATGGCGGTTTCCAAGGGGCCGCACATTCAGCTCTGGGGGCCGTGGCAGACACTACCATGGCTGGTGCTGATTGGGTGTCTCGTGGTGCTGAGCATTCAGCAGTGGAAAGAGTACCGGAAGCCGGGGGCATTGGTTGAGGATGAAACGCCGAAGGATCTGCGGTGATACAGTACGCTACGCAGAAGCCTTCGCCCCGGCCTTCACTTCGTCCCAAAGCGCATCGAGTTCTGCCAGGGACATCTTTTCCATCGCCAGCCCGCGCGTGGTGGCCAGGGACTCGACAGCGCGGAATCGCTTGCTGAATTTGTCCGTGGCTCGTTGCAAAGCCACTTCGCCATCCACCTTGAGTTTGCGTGCGAGATTCACCGTGGCGAAAAGCAGATCGCCGATTTCGTCCTCGGTGGCGTCGTGGTCGCCTGTTGCTGCGGCGGCTTCCACCTCTGCGAGTTCCTCTCGTACTTTTGCGGCGACGGGTGGGATCTCGCTCCAGTCGAAACCCACCTTTGCTGCACGCTTTTGGATTTTCTCTGCGCGCATCAGCCCTGGCATGCCTTCGCTCACGCCATCGAGCACGCTGGTGGCGATGATCCCTTTCTCGGCGCGCTTGATTTCGTCCCAGCGCGTAAGCACTTCAGCGGCGTCGCTGGCGGATTCCGAGCCGAAGACGTGGGGATGCCTTCGCACCAGTTTCTCGACAATCGCACGGGCGACCCCATCGAAATTGAAACGCCCTTCCTCCCCAGCCATCTGCGCGTGAAACACGACCTGCAGCAGCAGGTCGCCCAGCTCCTCGCGGAGGTTTTCATCGTCGCCGGCATGGATGGCTGCCGCTACTTCATATGCTTCCTCGATGACGCTGTGTCTCAGGCTGCGATGATTCTGCTCACGGTCCCACGGGCAGCCATCCGGCGCGCGCAGCCGTGCCATAATGCGCAGCAACTGCTCCAGCGGGGTGAAACGTTCATCCAGCGCATCGGCGGCGGTCTTGGGAAGCGGCATGTCGTCCATTGAGGCGAGGAAGCCGCATCATCACAAAAAGAAAAGCCCGCATTTTGTTTGTTCGCGGCTGTCAGCGGTTGGCAGTTGAAAATCGCGCCCGCCCCGTTCATTCAAGGCACCACATGCAGAAAACTGATCGCATCTTTATCGCCGGTCATCGCGGTCTCGCCGGTGGCGCGCTCCTTCGCGAACTCCAAGGCGCGGGCTACTCCACTTTGATCACGCGTTCTTCGAAAGAACTCAACTTGCGGGATCGCGCCGCCACGCGCGCTTTTTTTGACAGCGAGCGTCCGCAGGTGGTCGCGGTGGCTGCTGCCAAGGTGGGGGGCATCAAGGCCAATAACGATTTCCCCGTGGAGTTCCTGCTGTGGAATTTGCAGATCCAGAACAACCTCATCGAGGCGGCTGCGGATTTTGGCGTGGATAAACTGCTATTCCTCGGCAGTTCCTGTATTTACCCAAAATTTGCACCCCAGCCGATCCAGGAGGACTCGCTGCTCACGGGTCCGCTGGAGCCCACAAACGATGCATACGCCATCGCGAAAATCGCGGGAATCAAGCTTTGCCAGGCCTACGCGCGGCAATATGGAAAGCGCTTCATCTCGGCCATGCCCACCAATCTATATGGGCCGGGCGACAATTTCGATCTCGCGAGCTCGCACGTCCTTCCCGCGCTGCTGCGCAAGGTACACGAGGCAAAGCTGCGTGGCGACAGCGAGGTGATGGTGTGGGGGACGGGCACGCCGCGGCGCGAGTTTCTGCACGTGGAGGATCTCGCCCATGCCTGCTGCTTCCTTCTCGAAAGTTACGAAGACCCCGCGCTGATCAATGTGGGTTATGGCGAGGATGTGACTATCCGTGAACTGGCCGAGACGATTTGCGAGGTGGTAGGGTTCACCGGCAGGCTCGCTTTCGACCCCACCAAGCCCGACGGCACCCCGCGAAAACTCATGGATAGCTCAAGGTTGCGCGCGCTCGGCTGGGTTCCCCGCACGAGCCTTCGCGAGGGCATCGCCAATACCTACCAGTGGTACCTCGCCCAAGGCGCGCAATCGTAAACATATCGTCAACCGCAATTCACACCTGAGTGCTCGCATGTCTGGAGCGTCTCCCTCAAGGTGCCCCTGCCATGAGACCCGCAAAAATATGGGCGCACTGCCCGTGCTGCCGCCACACGCAGCGCTTTTCGCGAGTGGAGACCAATCACTTGCTGCATCTCGTGCTTACCGTTGTGACGCTTGGCCTGTGGGGGATTAGCTGGTTGGCCATCCTCATTGGGCGCTGGGTCTGGCCGTGGCGCTGCCACCAGTGTGGGTGGAATGCCCCCGACTTTTCCAAGAACCGCACGCGTTCGGGTGCGCCAACCCAGCCGCCGAGTGACAAACCCACGGCGGCGTGAATGTGCTGGAAATTTAGCGTGTGAGTGTATATGCTCCCTCCACGTATGAAATCAGCCTTTGTCGCTTTAGTGTGCCTCGCCTCCGCACACGCCTACGCAGCCACCGCGGGAACTGCCTACGATGCACTCGGTGCCGTGGGCAAACAACGTGGGGAGAAACTCCTCGACCGTGTCACCCAGGTCCGCGGTGTGAGTGGTTCCCCACAGCCGAAAGAATGGGTGATTACCACCGTGGACAAAGAGGCAAGAGGCGGGGTGCGCGAGTTCGGAGTGCAGGGTGCCAAGCTCGGAAGTGAACGCGCCCCGGCGGGCCGCACGGTTGGCCCTGTGATGAACATGAATCAGCTCAACGTAGACAGCGATGG
>JAYUWZ010000397.1:0-3996 GCA_043753265.1 Verrucomicrobiaceae bacterium | reverse complement strand
CTGCCCACCCGTCGTGCTGAGGGTACTCAGAGGTGCGGTTCCATAACCGTTGAAGCGCGCATTGAAGGTGCCGAAATTATCATAATCGGTGGTGACACCTGGATTGATATTGAAGAACTGCCCCACCAGACCGTGCGAGGCAGTTTGCAGGGTGCCTCCACCGAGGTCGATGGAACCAGACCCGGCGGCATTGCCAACCAGTTCCAAAGTTCCTGCCGGGTTTTGGACGCCCACGCTGTTGAGGTTATTGCCAGCAAAGCTATCGATGGTCTGTGTTCCAGCCCCATTCATCACCACATTGAGCGCGGTGTTGCCAGCGGAAGGATTCAGGTTTCCGCCGAAGCGCGCCGAACTCGAAGTCCCGATCGTGAGCGTCGCAGCGCCGGCACCGTTGCCGATGTTCAGGTTGGACGTCCCACCCCCGCGTGATGCGAGCGAGGCCAGCGAGGCCGAGTTGCTGTTCCACGTGGTGCTCGCGGTCCCTGTTGCGGGTGCCATGAGCATGTTGAATCCCTGGAATGCGCCGACCGCGCCATTCACCGTGCCGCCGGTCATTTTGACCGTGCCGCTTCCGGACGCGGTGGCATTGACGTTCAGCGTGTAGCCATTCGCGCTTCCCAGCGAGACGGTTTGCCCGCCAGCGATCCCAATCGTGCCGGTGAGGTTAACCGTCAGCGGACCTGCCACGCCGGAGCCAATCTGCCGGGCTTCCACCAAGCCATCACCTGCAAAGGACGGAGTCGCGTAGGATTGATCTCCTCCCTTGCTGCTCAGCACCACGCCACCGCCCGCAAAAGCCAGACCCGCGCCACCGGTCGGGGACGCGCCGCCGGTTTCCAGCAGGATGCCCAAGGCACCCTGGGTAACCGTAATGGTTCCGCCGCCTGTGAATTGAGGGGTGAGCGGATTGGTGTTGTCGAGAATGAGGACGCCGGGGCCGGTCTTGTTGATGTTGGTCGCCGCGCCGCCGTTGATTACGTCCGTCACCACCATGTTGCCGGTGACGTTCAAACCGTAGCTGCCGGCCCCGTTAAAATTCACAGGAGCGCTCAAGTCGCTGCCGATCTTGGTAAGCGTGACTCCGGGCTGCAGGGTGAGGTTCGATGCGATGGCACTCAGAGCGCCGATGTCGAGCGTCGAGCTTTGCGCGACGTTGATCGCATTGGTAAACGTGTGCGTCCCGACCTGGCGAAAGTTCGCATTGCTCACCACCTGCGTGCCCGTGATACCCGGCCCGGCCCAATCCACAATGAGGCCTGCGCCACCGGCACCTTCAAACATGCCGATATCGACCTGATGCAAGCCAGCCTCGAGAAAGATGGTGCCTGTGCGCCGGGTCATGCCTTGATCCGCACTATTGCTCACCACCGTCTGGCCATTGATATACATCATCGAGCCATCATCGCTGGTGGTTCCAAAGGTGTAGGTGCCGGCCTGCGTGACGCGGATCAATCCGTTCATCCGGGCCACCAGGTTATCATTGGCACCGAAGCCAAAACTCGCATAAGGCGCGGCATCGAGATTGGCGGTATTGAAGGAAAACGAGTAGTTCGCACCTGTCGTGGTTTCGGTCGTGACCGCCGCAGCACCCAGGCCCGCAAAGGTCCCGGTGCCGGTATCACGGCTTGCAAAATAGTCGGTGTAATTGGTGTAGGTGTTTGCAGGGTTCGCCGGGGCGCCGAACGCACTGGTGCGCGCCTCGTTGTTGCCTCCGTTGTAAAATCTGCCCAACAGGCCTGCGGGCGCATTGAGCGTGAGGGTACCGCCTGTCAGGTTGAGGCTGCCACTTACCGCACCGGGCACGATTTCCAGCGTGCCGGTGGGAACCGTAAGCGGCGTCGGTACAGAATTGGCCGTATTATACAGGGCAAGAGTGCCGCCAGCGGCAATGCTCGGGGCATTGGTCAGGGTAAGCGGACCAAACGCTTCCGCGCGACCACCACTGATGGTTGCATTGGTGAGCGAAGCCGCACCGACCAGCGCCGTTGTTCCACCAGTGACGTTCAGCGTGTTTGCGGCGGTGGTGCCACTGTTGATGAAGCTCCCAGCATTTACCGTGAGCGTGTCGACGGTGGTCGAGCCACCCGCCCTCAGGATACCACCACCGATCTTGGTCAAGTTGGCCGAGGCGCCGTTCACGCCACCCGAGAGATTGAGCGTGCCGTTTGAAATGTCGGTCGTGAGTGTCCTTGTCGCGGCGATGTTGACCGGTGCGGACAGCGTATCCGTCGAGGTAGCCGTATGCTCCAATGTGGCGGACTGATTGACCACGATGGATTGCCCGAAAGTGGCCCCTCCACCAAAGCGGAGTTGCGCGGTGGAAGAGTTGATCTCGATGCTCGGGAGGTTTCCGAGGGGATTCACCCCGTTCGCCGCCACCACGCTGGTGAGCCCGTCATTGAGCTTGAGGGTGCTGCCATCCAGGTCGCTTGCGGTGGTGCTGTCGAAAATAAGGGACCCTGCGCCGATCTTGGTGATCGAGACGCCAGTCGCGCTTCCATCCTGCATCTGGCCTGGCTTGAAAGTCTGGCCCGCGCTGACGTCGAAAGTAACGTCGCTGCTGCTCGCGGCCGGATTGCTGCTGCCACCTGCCGGACCCGCGTTGCCCACATAGGTCGTTCCAGAAATCAGGGTGCGTCCCACAGCGTCGATACTGTTCACCGTGAGGGTCACTGGCACCGCTGCGGTATTGAACGAAATAGAGTTCTCGGTCACCGTCCCGGAGGAACCCGAGAGGGTGAGCACGGTATTGCCGGTCACGTTCGCGTCGTCCCCGCCAGCACCGGCGCTGATGGTGTAACGAAACAACTCTGGAGCGCCGCCAAATACTTCAACCGGGATGATGTAGTCCGCACCATTAATGCTGGTCGTGCCGCTGATGTTCAGGCCGAAGCCTTTGTTGGTGTACGTGGCGTTGCCAGCCGCGTTATTTCCCCACCCGTTTTGGTCAACTGTGCCCGCGCCGCCACCGCCATTTTGGAAACGCACTTCAAAATTGTGCCATCCGTCCAGCACAGCGCCCATGCCATAGTTATTGCCGTTGTTGGCACCGCCATTGTTGGTGCGCCCCACGGTGTTCCACCCATTGTCATTGAGCACCTCGACGCCATCAATAAAGACACGCACCTGGTCATCGATGTTCTCCGCAAAAGTGAAGGTGCCATCGGCGTCGAAGAACTGGCCGGTATAGCGCCAGACCTGCTGGTCGCTCCACACACCCGGGCCTTGGTTATTGGGCTTATCGTTCGTCTGACCCAAACGAGGCCGATCGACCGCACCCATATCCGTAAATAGGTTCGCGGCTTGGTTAATGTCGCCATTGTTGGCCGCTCCCATGAACTCCTTCAGGCCTTCGCCATAGATGGGATTCACATCCAGCGAAACGCCACCACTCCACATCACATCGGCAGCTGTGACAACCGAGGTCATGGCAAATGGCAGGATGGAACCGGTAAGGATAAGACGGCTCAGCGAGGAGACTTTGCGTGTGGAAGGGTGGAATGCGGACATAGACGGGTAAAAGGCGGGTTTGTTCTGTGGAATCGGAGGAAGGGGGATTCGTGGTAGGAAGAACTGAAAAAAGCGGGGGTACATCTCAAATGCAACAGAAAAGTTACCAACTAGTCGCGTTTTTTAATCAGCTATACTTATACTTCATTAAAATACCCTTAAAACTTAGAGTATTTAGCGGAACTTCTTGAAAATCCACTGTACTATGTGTCCCCGCTCCACGTCTGCAGGCGTGATTTGCGCGCTATCAAAGACACGGAACGCGCCATCGCAGACCCATTCGGGTATTAAAAGGGTGCCGTCAAAAACGGGAATCCAGATGATTCCAGTATCCTGTCTTATGTGTATACAGTTACCTAGAAGCACTTCGCAACCACCCAAGACTCCTCAACCCTGCTGGGACGTTCCACCCACAGGCAGCGGACTTGCGGGTACCTCCACTGGCTTCATCGCAGCGAGCAACTCCCCGCTGCCCATCCCCCACTG
>JAYUWZ010000396.1:0-1741 GCA_043753265.1 Verrucomicrobiaceae bacterium | reverse complement strand
AGATGATCAATGCGCTGCCGCGGACGCAGTGAGGGGAACTCGAGTGTGGAGGCTAAAAACTATCTGAAGGTGTCAGCCTTTTGAAAATTTGGAGGCTGTGCCGCGATGCCAGAGGCGGGGCGCCTCTGGCTGCGGGCGGGGCGCCCGCGCTACCCAATACCCTTCTCTCGCAACAGAGTAAACCTTCCGTGACATTCACGACAATGATCCTGAGATAGCGTTTGAACAAAAGGAGGGCTTGGGGTATCTTATTGATGTGCCCACTGTCATCGCCAACGCATTTCGCCTCCTCCTCATGGTGGCTTTTTGCCTTGGAAGCATGCCGGTGCTTGCGGATGCGAGTTGCGACGGGCGTGCCGCGGCGAGTGCCTGTGGATGCTGTCCAGTGGGAGAAGCAGGATGCTGCTCGGTCAGCGAGAAGGAAGCTCCGGTGATGCCGATGCACAAAAACCAGTCGCAGCAGCAAGTGCGCGATGCGTTGTCGCCGTTCGCGCCAGTGGTGGTGATTCTTCCTTCGGCAGATGCGCTCGCCTTTTCTTTTCCCCAGCCGGTGGTAAGTGCGGCAAAGGCTGGGCACTCGCGCCAGTCGGTGCTCTGCGTGCGGACAGTCTGAGAGTGGTTTGACGCCTGAATTGTACCCTGCCGCCGCAATCGCGGTGCGGGGTGGTTCGTCAAACGCAGACTCTCAGACTTATGAAATCCATCCTTATTTTTTTACTCGTGATCGCTGCCGCCGCGGGCGGCTGGTACTTTGGCAAAACATCTCCGCATCAAGCGGAGACCGGGCGCAAAGTGCTCTATTATCAAAGTCCGATGCACCCCTGGGTGAAATCGGACAAGCCCGGACGCTGCACCATCTGCGGGATGGAGCTCGCTCCTATTTATGAGGGCGAAGCGGGGTTCGACGCAAACAGCAAGGTCATCACGCTGAGCAAGGACAGCGTGACCGTCACCAATCTCGAAACCGTGCCGGTGACGCGCCAGAGCGTGCGCCGGACGATCCGGGTGGCTGGGATGATTGACGACAACGATGCGACGCATCGGAGGCTGAGCGCCACGGTGGATGGGCGGGTCGAGAAGTTGTTCGTCAACTATGTGGGCGCGGAAGTGGAAGCCGGCCAGGCGCTGGCTACGCTCTACAGCCCGACGCTGCGCACCGTGTTTGGCGAATACCAGCTTGTGGCCAAGCAACCGGAATCGGCCCAGCGCACCCGGCTCGTCGCGGCACTGCACGAGCGCCTGCTGCGGCTCGGGCTTTCCGCGAAGGAACTCGAAGCCGCGACCAAGAGCGATGAACTGCCCGTGGAACTCAAGGTGCTCTCACCCATCACGGGCACTGTCGTGCTGCGCAGCGTGTATGAGGGCCAATATGTGAAGGAGGGGGATGTGCTCTTTGAACTCGGTGACTTCTCGAAGATGTGGTTTGTCTTCGACGCTTACGAAAGCGACCTGCCGTGGGTGCGGGTGGGGTCGGAGGTGAAGATTTCCGTCCCGGCCTTGCCGGGGAAAATATTCAAGGCGCCCATTGCGTTTATCGACCCCAACTTGAATCCCGAGACGCGCAGCGCGCGCATTCGTGTGGTGCTGGACAACCCACTGACCAAGGAAGCGGGGAAGCATCGCCACGAACTCCTGCACAAACTGTATGCAGAGGGGCGCATCACCACGGAAAGCGCGGCCACGCTGACTGTGCCGCGCAGTGCGGTGCTATGGCCGAATGGCCGGCCCATCGTGTATGTGG
>JAYUWZ010000395.1:0-4007 GCA_043753265.1 Verrucomicrobiaceae bacterium | reverse complement strand
GTGGGACGACGGGATCGGGATTTCGCGGCTGAAACTCCAGAAACTCATCGAGCCGTTTCATGAAGAGCTGGTTTTCGTAAAGATTCGACAGGCCGCCGATGAGCTCGTGCAAAAGCCCCAGCCCACGCTGGAAGGCCTGATACTGCATGACCAGCACACCGACAGTGAATGCGCCGGAAGCAGCGCGCAGAGCCATCCACCCAAATGCACCAATGACCACCAGCGCAGCGAGCGCCTGCGTGGCCATTTCCCCAATCGCGCCCCCTCGCAAGAACTGAAACCGCTCGCGATGCAGGGAACGACGCAACGCCGCGGCACGCTCAATGAAAAGATCGCCCAAACCAAAGAGCCGAATCTCTTTCGCGCAGGCACTGGAGGTGAGCATCCAATGATAATACTCCAGCAAGCGCTCGCGTGCTGTGCGCTGGCGCTGCCATTCGTAAGTACGGCGAGAGTGCCTGATTCGCAGGAGAAGGCCGGGCACTGCGACGCCAGCAAGGGCCAGCACCACCCACCAATGCGTTGTGACGGCCACGAGTGTGCCAATGGCCATGAGTGAAAGGCCGCTTTGCAAAACTGCGCCGAGGGACTGTACGATGCGCATGGGCCGGTGGGGAGCCTCTTGCTGTGCACGATGCAAGGTGTCGCGATATTCCGGGTTCTCGTAAAACTCGAGGCCCGCCTCGGTGGACTTGCGCTGAATCATTCCAGTCATGCAGTCCATGACATGGAACGACTGCTTTTCCTGAACCATGACGGCGACACTGCGAAGCGCGATCATTACCAAAGTGGATGCACCCAGCCCGCCCACTATCCAAAGCACAGAGCCAGCCTGCATCTCCTCCACAGGGTTGCGGGCTGCGGACACGATCGTATCCACAAGCAACTTCACCAGATACAACTGACAAAGCGGAATGAGGGCCTGAAATACTACCAGGACGAGGTGGGTAAGCATCCACGCAGGGCAGCTTGCCCAGACGAGTAGGATGGCTCTCTTGAGTTGCCGAAAGGCACGCATGACGGAATTGGTTTCCCGGGGGAAACGGGGATGGGACTAGTCGAGATCGGCCCGCACGCTGTTGACCACAGCGGGCATCAAATCCAAATCGCGTGGGCGGCCGAGGAGCCGCACTGCGCGGGAGCGCACGAGTGCGCCACACTGCTGGAGATGTGTTCCCTCCAGCTTCAGGTGAGGGATGAGCGCGCGGCCATAGGTATGCTGCATCAAAGCTGGAAAGGCATCGCGCATCGCGAGAGATTCAATCGCCAGCTTCATGGCATCAGCCAGGATATATATGCGGCGAAGAGGAATCGCACCATTTGCGAAGCGCGTCCCCAAGTCGTGCAGAGACTTTCCGAATTCCCCCACTGCCATGGCCTCCATCTCAGGATCGGGCGAAAAACGGACGGCCGCATCGGGCCGCAATTTGATACGAGGAAATCCCGGATGCGCCATCGCAATTCCCTCATTCCCGATGGATATTGCCAGGACATCGTCGGCAAGGAGACGGCCTCCTCCCAACTGGCAGCACGCAGCAGCCACTGTCGATTTTCCAGCACCACATGGACCGGCAAAGGCGATGGCCTGGCCTTCGAATTCCACACAACTCGCATGGAGTACGAGGCGTTTCCGTTGCAGGAGAATCACCCCAAGTCCCTGACAGATTAAAAACATCCGAAATATAACCGGACAAACGCCGGGAGCGCGCTCGTAGGTGATGCTCCGTCCATTGCGCACCGTGAGGGCGCCGACGGTTGGCCATTGCACGATCACTGTTTCAGCGGAGACGGGACGGTAAGCCACTCGATCCCCTTCGCACATGGGCAGGTCCACGCTGCCCTCTTTGATGTCCACGTCGCACCCTGAGCTTCCCGACGATCCAAACAGTTCCGGCAGGGCAGTATCCGCCCCCACTGCCAAGCCATAGGCCTGATAGCGGTGACGGGCACTGACTGGCTGCCGGAACTGCTGGATGATCGGCTTTTCCACTGTGGAAATGAGCATGGTTTTCACCACGTTCGAGGCTACGGTACTGGAACGACGTAACCGTCGGTCGAGCCTTTGCCGGAGCCGAGGACGGGACCACCCAGTGTCAGGTAAATCACGTCGTTTGCGCCCGGGTCGCCGAAGGCTTGGGTCAGGCTTTCCACCGTTCCCAGCACTTCAACTTTTGGCGTTGTGTATGTTTTTTTCATATTCGTTTTCACCTCCTGTCAGTTGCAGTTGCATTCAATTAAATCAGCGTGCCGAAAGAACTCGTTCCGGCGCATCCAATGCGCGGTCCCCAAGGCGAGTAAGAAGGCGAGCAACTCCTCCTCGCGGCAGTGCTTCGCACCATCCATCTTCTGGAACCAGGCCCGCATCGCCTTGAAATTAATGGGGCTGGCATCCGGCGCACTTTCCAACTCGTCGATCAAATGATTCACCCGCTCGCGGTCCCTTTTGAGGAGTCCTGCCACAAACACCGGGGAGAAATCGTTTTTGATGACCCGTAGACGGACTTTCTCCGGCATGATGCCCCGCATGGACTCGCGAAGAATGCCGCGTGGCATGCCACGGTGGAGCTTTTGCGAGGACGGGAGCGCGACGCAGAACTCCACCAAGCGCTTGTCGAGGAAAGGGTGACGCGCTTCAACCCCGTGGCGCGCGTAGAGGCGCCCGGTGTGCTCCAGTGCGAAGCTGAACAGGCCGCTCGACAGCGCCTGACATTGCCGCTCACGAGCAGTGAGTGCAGGCTTGGCCAGCGGTGCCGATGCGGCACCCTGCGGAAGGAGGTCGTGCAAAAATGACTGCGAGTAAAACTGCAGCCTACGCGACAGAGTCTCCACTGGTGTGGACTGTGGGTGATTGTCTCGGCGCATCCATTGAACGAGTTGCCGCACTTTCCGCGGCACCCGCGACTTCACCCATTGTTTGAAAACGCCAGCCGCCGGGCGGTGGCCAATCTGCCGCGCCGCCTGCCCATACCCTGAGATTACCTGGCTCCATCCACTTCGATCCGGGAGCGAGGAAAGCTCCGGTGCTCCAAACGCCTGAAAGATGCCCTCTGGGGATATATTGGAATTGAATGCTGCAGCGGCCTTTGCCTCGGCTGCAAAGCTGCTCCAGGAGCCGGAGCGCGCGAGTTCGGTGAAGCGCTCCCAGCCATGCGAAACGGTCGTGTCTCCGTCGAATCCATCCAGGCATACGCGCACGCCCTCTGCGCTGATGCGTCCGTAGAGCTGATCGATCAAATAATTATTGGGGTAGAAGATCGCCTCTTCTTCGAAGTCGAAATGCTCTTCCAATCCAAAGGTGGGTCCTACGCGATCGGCCTGGATGAATGTGGGATCGAGATCCCCATCATGGACCACCGGGTCGATATACTCACGCTCATCGCAGGCTGCGATGGTTCCAAAAGTGAGCGAGAACGTCTTCAACGCCCGGCCTCCTTGGTCCTTACGCAGGAGATCCCGGGCTACACAGGTGACCGCCGTGGAGTCGAGCCCGCCACTGAGATGGGAGCCAATTGGTGTGGCACTTCGGGTGCGACAGCGAACGGCCTCGGTGAATACCACCCGAAACTCCTCCGCAAACTCTTCTGATGAGCGCACAGGCATCTCCAACTCGGGATTAAGCTGCCAGTATTTTTGCCGCACCTGCCTGCCATCGCGGACCCAAAGAAAGGAAGCTGCTGGCAGCCGATATATGCCCCGGAAAAAGGTGGCGTCCGCCTCGGGATCGGAAACCTCCAAAGCCGAGCGTAAACGCGAGAGATTCAACTCCTTCGTGACCCCGGGATGCGCCAATAGCGCCTTTATCTCGCTGGCGAAAAGAAACCGCCCTCCGCTAGCCGTCGTATGGTATAGAGGCTTCACACCGAAATGATCCCGTGCGAGGAAGAGTTCGTGGCTCTGTTCATTCCAGATGGCGAAGGCGAAATCGCCGAGCAACCTGTCGAGCAAGCGTGGGCCCCACGCTGCAAAACCCATCAAAATCAATGCACTATCTGGAATTGCGTCCGACT
>JAYUWZ010000394.1:0-1744 GCA_043753265.1 Verrucomicrobiaceae bacterium | reverse complement strand
CTCATCGCCAAATGGGACGAGCTTTCCACCCGGCCCAATGTTGTCGTGGTTCCCTTCTTCATCGCGGACGGCCTGCACAGCTACGAGGACATCCCCGTGCTGCTCGGCATCTCCTCGGAATCGCCCGGTGCCGCGAGCGCGAATGCCGCCTCGGTGTTTTCGAAAAATCCCTACCTCCTGCGCGGGCGCACGCTTTTCTACGCCAATTCCATCGGCACCGAGCCCGGATTTGTGGAGGCGATCCTCGACCAGGTCGCTGCTTTCGATTCAACTGCCAGGTGATGCGCGACACCACCGCAGAACTTCAAGCCTGGCTGGAAAACGGCGGGCGCACCATCGGGCAGATCGCAATTACCGCGCATACCGCGCACGCGTCTGCCTGGGAGTTGCGCCATGCCGACGACGCGAAGCGCGAGGACTTGGTACTGCACGAACGCTGGGAGGACGCCCGCATGCTGGCAAATCTCGACGACTCCGCCAGCTACCGCGCGCTCAAGACCGCGCCCACGCTGCGCCATGGCTGGCGCTTGCTCGTAGGCAGCATCGAGGAATTGCACCGCGCGCTCGATTATTTCTACCCGGCCATGCTCGGCATCTGGCTCGCGCAAAAAAGCCACGCGCTGGAACCCGTATGCTTCCGCGACACCTTGGGCCGCCAGACTGGAATGTATCGGGTCACGCAAAAGATTACCGACGATCAGGCGCAGCAACTCATCGGTCGTGTGTGCCATCCCGATTCCTGCATCAAAACGATCCTTTGGCCGGTGAGCCCCGGTATTTCCATTGCCACGCTGCCCGAGGAAAAATTCATTCCCGCGAAGTCTGAAGCATCGTGGCCCCTGCTCTGCCACGAAGCGTGCAATCTGCTCGTGGCGGCGGCGCGGAAGGTCGTGAAAGGGGAGATGTAATGCCGATTCTGCTCCGGGCACGCCACGTTCTCCCAATATCAGCGCCACCTATTGCGGATGGCGGGGTATTGGTGGAGGCTGACCGCATCCAGGCAGTGGGCCGTTATTCCGACCTCGCGACGGACCACTCCGGTGAGACGCTGGATCTCGGTGAGCAAATGCTCCTGCCAGGCCTCGTGAACGCGCACTGCCATCTCGACTATACGATGATGCGCCGCTCGATCTCCCCGCAGCGCAGTTTTACGGAATGGATTCGGCGCATCAACGCGCTGAAGCGCAGCCTGTCCGACGACGACTATCGCGACGCCATCGTGCGTGGCCTGGATGAGCTCCGCTCCTACGGCACCACGACCGTTGCCAATATCGAGTCCTTCCCCGAGGTCCTGCGAAGCCTGCCCAAGCCCGTCATCCGCGTGTGGTGGTTCCTGGAGATGATCGACGTGCGCCATCGCGCGACAAGCGAGGGGACGATTTCCGGGGCGCTTACTTTTTTTGATTCCCCGCCCGAGTGGCTGGGAGGCTTCGGGCTCAGCCCCCATGCGCCCTACACGGCGAGCGGCTCGCTCTACGAGCTTACCGCGCGCGCGGCCAATGCCTCGGGCATGCCTGTCACCACCCACGTCGCGGAGTCGCGCGAGGAGTGGGACATGTTCCGCCATGCGAAGGGCGAGCTTTACGATTTCATGCTCCTGCTCGGGCGCTGGATGTACGATTGCGAGCCTGCCCGCACCCCGCTCGGCCATGTGTTTGCCCACGCGCAGCCCGGCCGCTCCTGGATTCTCGCGCACATGAACGAATTGAGCGAGGCCGACTTCGAATTCCTCACAGCCCTGCCC
>JAYUWZ010000393.1:0-8433 GCA_043753265.1 Verrucomicrobiaceae bacterium | reverse complement strand
CCGGAAATCGCGCGCACTTACCGCGAGGTGAACGACCTCTTCGGCGACATCGTGAAAGTCACGCCGTCGAGCAAGGTCGTCGGCGACATGGCGCTCTTTCTTTTCACCCGCGGCATCAAGCCCGCCGACGTGGTGAACCTCGAGCCCGGGAGCGTCAACTTCCCCGAGAGTGTCATCGACATGCTCAGCGGCGGACTCGGCGAGCCCATGGGCGGCTGGCCCAAAGACGTGGTGAAGGCCGTGCTCGGCAGCACCAAGGTGAAGCGCGCAAAAGCCGAGCCCGTGAAGCTCCGTGAGGTGAAGGCCGAGGTGGCCGAGAAATCCAAGCGCGAGGCCAGCGACGACGACCTGTATTCGCACCTAATGTATCCCACGGTGTTTGCGGACTTCGCGAAATTCCAGGCGAGCTACAGCGACATCAGCTTCCTGCCCACGCCCGCGTTTTTCTACGGCCTGCGCCCAGGCGAAGACGTGGCCGTGAGCATCGAGGAGGGCAAGGTGCTCATCATCAAGCTCGTCAACATCGGTGCGCCCGACAAGGACGGCCGCCGCGTGATCACCTTTGAGCTCAACGGCCTCCCCCGCGAAGCCACGGTGCTCGACAAGAGCATCTCCAAGGAAGTCAAAACCCGCGCCAAGGCCGCCGCCAGCGACCCGCTGCAAATCGGCGCACCCATCCCCGGCATGGTCACCGTGCTCGAAGCCAGCGTGGGCAAAGCTGTCTCCAAAGGCGACAAACTTGCCACCCTCGAAGCGATGAAGATGCAGACGAACATCCTCGCGCCAGCCGACGGCACCGTAGCCGAAGTCCACGTCACCGTGAATGAAGCGGTGGAGGCCGGGGATTTGTTGATCAAGCTGCGGGGGTAGACATTGCGAGCGCGCACAAACACGCTATAATTTAGACCATGCAAACCGTTTTCCGTCTCAACGCCGATGAACTGGACGAGGCCTTTTTGGCAAGCGTTCGGGCTGCTTATCCACATCGCGAGATCGAGATCGTAGTGGACGAGGTGGACGAAACAGCCCACTTGCTTCGTACCGACGCAAACCGCGAACGCCTGCTGCGGGCCATCGCCGACGTGGAGGCAGGTCGTAATCTGGTTCCTGCTCCCGCCGGTGTTTTTGAATGAGGAAAGTCACATTTCACGCCGAGGCATTCGCAGACTTTGCTGAATGGGCAAAAGCAGACGCCTCCACATTCGAAAAGCTCCGGCGGTTGATTGTAGAGACCTGCCGCGAACCATTTGTGGGCATCGGAAAGCCAGAACCATTGAAGCACGAACTAAAAGGATGCTGGTCGAGACGGATTACAGGGGAGCACCGGCTCGTCTATCGAGTGACCGACGAGGCAATCGTGGTGCTAGCGTGCAAGTATCATTACTGAAATCGAGGAGAGACTCATTTTCCACACAGCAACCGCTCAATCGCACGGCGGTGCGGGGCGGTGAGGGCGAGGGCTTCGAGTGAGGCAAGGGGTTGCCATGCTTGGTTTTCGCGCAGCGTTGATGGCGGGGGCTGTTTGTAGACGGTGAGGGTCACGCGGTGATGGGTGAAGGGGTATTCGGCGACCAGCAGGGGTTCGCTACTCGGAGCGCTTGGGAGCAGTGGGAGTTTCCACAGGCCACGCCAGCGTTTGCCGTCCTGTTGTTCGAGCAGGAGTTTTCCTTCCTTGATCGTCCATGCGCAGGCCTCGTCGAGGCGGGCCATTTTGCGGCGTGGTTTTTTGAGCGGGAGTTCTTCGACCGTTCCTGCCGCGTAGGCGGCGCAGTAGGGGCGCACGGGGCAGAGCAGGCACTGCGGTGCGCGGGTGGTGCAGAGGATTGCCCCAAGCTCCATGAGCGCGCCGTTGAACGCCCCTGCCCCCTTGCGCGGCACGAGCGACTCAGCAGCTTCCCAGAGGGCCTTTGCTCCGGCGGGTGAATCCACCGGCTCGCGCAGATTCATGAGCCTCGCGAGCACGCGGGCCACGTTGGCGTCCACGAGCGGCTCCGGCAGGTCGAAGGCAAAGCTCGCCACCGCGCCCGCGGTGTAGCGGCCCACGCCGGGCAGTGCGCGGATGAGCGCCGCGTCGCGTGGCATCGCTCCGCCGTGATGCCCGGCCACATGGCGTGCGGCCTTGTGGAGATTGCGCGCGCGGCTGTAGTAGCCCAGCCCCTGCCACAGCGAGAGCACCTCGCTTTCCTCGGCGGCGGCGAGCGTGGCAAAGTCCGGGAAGCGCGCCAGCCAGCGCTCGTAGTAGGGGATCACCGTGGAGACCTGCGTCTGCTGGAGCATGAGCTCCGAGACAAAAATCGCATAGGGATCCTGCGTGCGCCGCCATGGCAGATCGCGCGCGGCATTGCGAAACCACGCGGCGAGCGCGTGGCGCAGTGCGGCGGAATTTGGAATCGGAGTTTGCGAAGTGAGCACGGGGCGGGTTACGCGATGACTGCACTTTTCCAAAACGCCAATCGCAAAACCAGAAATGCTTCCCGCTCTCCCAACCTACCTCGTCCGCGAACACGTCGGAATGTTCAAGCTGCAAGGCACCTACGACATCTTCAATCCCGACGGCAACCAGCAGATCGCCATCGCCCAGGAAAAGAAAGGCATTCTCAACGCCATCGCCGGGTTTTTCATCAACAAGCGCATGCTGCCCACCCGCATCGACGTGCATGAGGGCGCGGACATCAATGGACCCATTGCATTCACCATCCGGCGCGGCTTCTCGTTCTTCCGCCCAAAGGTCGAGGTGCTCGGCCCCGATGGCACGATGGTTGGTTATTTCCAGACGCGCCTGCTCACCATCGGCGGCAAATTTGGCGTCTTCGATGCCAGCGGCAAGGAAGTCGCCCTGGTAAAGGGAAACTGGCTGAGCTGGAATTTCACCTTCACCACTTCCAGCGGCGTCGAACTCGGCACCGTCTCCCGCGAATGGTCCGGCTTCGGCAAGGAACTCTTCACCTCAGCGGACAACTACGCCATCACTGTCCACAATCCGGACCCTGCCGCAGCCATCCTGTTGCTGGCCGCGGGCCTTGCGGTGGACACGGTCTACAAGGAAGACTCAGGTGGCGGTGGACTGGGCATCGGGGAGTAGCGGGTTCCAAATAGCACCCGCGCCTATTTTCGATTTCCCAGCGGCACGACAGCAGGGCAATGTCGTGGCGATCCATGCCATCCAAAAAGCCAGACGAGCCCAAGCAACTGACCCTGCACACCTGCGCACTCACCATGCCGCAGGCACTGAAGCTTCGCACCTGGCTCACCGAAGGCGGCTGGAAGTTTGAGCCACGGCCCTACACGATCTATTTTGCGCAAAAGGATCGGCTCACCGTCGCGGTTTACGAGAAGGGCCCAAAATGCGTGGTGCAGGGGCGCGGCACGGAGGACTTCGTGCGCTTCACACTGGAGCCCGAAATCATCGGCGAGGCCAAGCTGGGCTACGAGGAAATCCACAACCCCGTGATGTTCGAGCCGCACTTCGGCATCGATGAAAGCGGCAAGGGCGACTTTTTCGGGCCGCTCGTCATTGCCGGAGCCTACACCGACCGCGAGAGCACGCATGCACTGCGTGAGGCCGGTATCGTGGACAGCAAGCGCATCACCAGCGACGCCCGCATTCGCGAGCTCGCCAAGGTCATCCGCGAGACCGAGGGCGTGGCGTTCAGCAGCATCACCCTCGCGCCGGAAAAGTACAACACGCTCTACAAAAAATTCGGGAACCTGAACCGCATGCTCGGCTGGGGCCACGCCAAGGTCATCGAAAATCTCCTCGACCTCCGTCCCGAGTGCCCGCGCGCGCTCAGTGATCAATTCGCGGACCCAAGTTTGATTGAGCGGATGTTTAAAGAGAAGGGGCGCATCAAGTTGGAATCGCGCACCAAGGCCGAGAGCGACACCGCCGTGGCGGCCGCATCCATCCTTGCGCGCGAGCGTTTCATCAACTGGCTGCGCGACACCGGCCGCGAAATCGGTGTGCCGCTTCTCAAAGGCGTGTCCGGCCCCGTGAAAGACACTGGGCGCGAACTGGTAAAGCGCTTCGGCGGGGACGTGCTGCTGCGTGTGGCGAAGGTGCATTTCCGAACCGCGCACGAGGTGGCTCCCGACCACTACGCCTTCGTGGAAAAACCCGCTTTTGTACCTAGGAAAAAATCCAAGGAATAGACTTTCTCCTACGCACAACTACGCAGGAAAGAGGACGTCCATTTCTTGGCTCAGCCCACCGAAATTTTCTTTACGAACGATCTCCACGAGTCTGCGTAAAGCCTCCCTTATCAACGAGTCGCGGAACCCATTCAACCCGCAAATGGCCATGCAAATATTTATCTTTGCAGCCACAAAGTGGGACTTGCCATGTCATTTTTCCAGACACTTAATATACGCAAACTATGGCTACCCTCACGAAACGCGAAATTGTTGTAAACATCAGTAATGAGACCGGGCTCGTGCAGCATCAGGTCTTTGACGTCGTCCAGCGCACCCTCGACCACATCGTCGAGGCGCTCGCAAAGGGCGACAATATCGAGCTGCGAAATTTCGGCGTCTTTGAGGTGAGGCTGACCAAGCCCCGCGTGGGCCGCAACCCGAACCAGCCCGGCAGCCACTTCGTGATCCCCGCCCGCGCGACCGTTAAATTCAAGTCGGGCAAGGTGATGAAGCAGCGGGTGGAACAGCGTTCCGCCGTGATGAAGGCCGATGCCGAGGACGTTTAATCCGAATCCTTCAATTTTCCGCTTGCATCCCGGGACTGCTCTCATAGATTGCGCGCCCTCAAATTCTTATCTATGGCAAAAACCTGCTGGCTAGAGCGCGAAAAGCGCAAGGCTAATACCGTCGCTAAATTCGCTGCGCTTCGCGCGGAGCTCAAAAAGAAGGGCGACTACGTCGGCCTCTCACTGCTTCCTCGCAATGCGTGCCCGGTTCGACTGAGCCGTCGCTGCAATGCGACCGGACGCAAGCGCGCCTACATCGGCCGTTTCCAGATTTCCCGTATCCAACTCCGGGAGATGGCGTCCAATGGCCTGATCCCTGGCGTGACGAAGTCCAGCTGGTAGCCGGCTTCGCATCCTACTTTAACGAGCCGCAGGCCGATGGTCTGCGGCTCGTTGTATTTTTCTAATGATTGACCCGTCAGCCTTGCTTTACATCCTTTCCGATAGCGGTGGCGCGCTTGTCCGCCACTGGGAGAGTGGAGGCACACTCGCATTTCAGTGGTTCATTATCATGGGCCTTGTGCTGCTCAATGGCTTTTTCGTAGCCGCCGAGTTTGCCATCGTAAAGGTCCGCGCCAGCCAGCTTGAGGCGCTGGAGCAGGAGGGAAACAAACGCGCGGGCCATGCCTTAAAGGCCGTGCATCAGCTCGATGCCTACCTTTCCGCCACGCAACTCGGCATCACGCTGGCCAGCCTGGGCCTGGGCTGGGTAGGTGAGCCGTATCTGGCGCGCATGCTGCAGCCGCTCTTTTTTCTGGTAGGCGTCGAGAGCGATAGCGTCGTTCGCACCGGCAGCTTTATCTTCGCGTTCTCCACCATCACGGTTCTCCACATCGTCCTGGGCGAACTTGCGCCCAAGTCGCTTGCCATCCGCAAACCGGTGGGCACCACAATGGCCGTCGCCGCGCCGCTGGGCTGGTTCTACGTTCTCTTCAAGCCCGCCATCTGGTGTCTGAATGGCGCGGCCAACATGCTGCTGCGTTATGTTTTTAAGATTCAGCCGGCCAGCGAGCACGAGCTCGCCCACAGCGAGGAGGAATTGCGCGTGATTCTGGCGGAGAGCGAGAAGGCACAAGAGGTTACGCCGCTCGGCAAGGAACTGCTCATGAACGCCCTCGACCTCAAGGAACGCGTGGTGCGCGACATCACCACTCCCCGCGGCGAGGTCATCTTTCTCGACACCGAGGACTCCTTTGAAAAAAACCTGGATCGCGCCCTTGAGAGCCGCCACACGCGTTTCCCGCTGTGCCGGGCGCACTTGGACGAAACCATCGGCCTCGTTCACATCAAGGACTTGCTGAAGCTCGTGCGGCAGTCGAACCCCAACCTCGAGAGCATCAAGCGAGACCTGCACAACGTGCCGGAGATGATGCCGCTGGAAAAGCTGCTCGCATTTTTTCTCTCCCGCCACACCCACATCGCACTAGTGGTCGATGAATTTGGCGGCACCGCCGGCATCGTCACGCTCGACAACGTGCTGGAGGAACTCGTGGGCGAAATTCAGGACGAGTTCGACACCCTGAAGCCCGAGCTTCGCAAGGTCGCGCAAAACGAATTCAGCGTGGATGGCTCGCTGGGCATTTACGAATTGAACGAGATGCTCGGCCTGGAGTTGGAGAGCAACGATGTGAGCACCGTGGGCGGCTACATCACCCAGCTCATCGGTCATCTGCCGCGTGGAGGGGAAAAGGCACGCGTGGAGGATTTCGAAGTCACCATCACCAAGGCGGATGGCCGCAGGGTGCATGAAGTCCACTTCAAGCGGGTCGGTGTTCACGCGGTTTAAACGGGGTCATTTTCCCGGATTGCGCAGATAGATCCTTTTTGAGAGGATCCCACGATTCAGGGCATACACCTATGAAACACATCCTTCTTCTCGCAGCCGCCACCGCAGGCCTATGGCTGGGCGGATGCCGCACCGTTGCTGTTGTTCACACTCCAGCACCCGCTGTCCGCTATTCCAGCGTGAGCTACTCCCACGGGAAGCCCTACTACTACTCCGGGCGGACCCGCTACTGGGGCTATCCCCCGGGATATCGCTCTCCTTCACACGGGTATGGACGCGTTTCCGGACCGGGGCATCATCGGCGCACGGTCATTCGTTACTAACGGGAATTACAGTAACTGCGGAGTGTGAAAGTCACTGCGATCCAGGGATTCGCTTGCATCGATAATCTCCCTGAACTGCTTGGCATAAAACAAACCAAACGAAATAAGCGGTTTCCCACTCGAGATGCGATTCAGTGGTGCATGAAAGCCATACTTATCCTCGTCGCGGTCGTAAGCTGCTTCTCCCTCACCGGCTGTCCGTCGGTGGCAGTCGTCGATGACGGTCACCGTTCCAGCGTACGCCGTCATGGTAATCACGACTATGATTCCGGTTACCGGCGCTCGGGCTACTACGATAACCGCCGCACCGGATACTCCAACGGTTACCGCGATTCGCGTGGATATTCCACCCGCCGCACCACGTATCGCTACTGAAGCGGCCCATCGGCTGGGCTGAGCCACACGGGCTCTTACTGCTGCTCCTCCACAGGACGCACGAAGTTGATCCTGGCTCCTTCCTTGTGCTGATTCCAGTGCAGCTCGGAGACCATGACATCGTAAACCTTGCCGCCGGGATCGACTCGCACCTTCAAGTAAAAGCCAGTGTCCTCCGTCTTGCTCCGTACGCCCTGTCGGCTCACGTCGAGCATGGTTTCCTTTTCACCCGTCTTGTAGTGTCCCACCACGACACCCCGCAATAAATTGGGCGATCCGTCCGTGCCTGTTCGGACCACTGCAAATACGAGGAACCCGAGCACACACACTGCCAGCAGCAGGCCAAACAAGACCTCCCGCTTCTTGTAGCCAGAAACCACGAGCACCGGCTTTTTCCCCGGAGATGCAGGCGGCGTTGGCGCGGGTGCACTCATTTATCCGAAATAAGCGGTATGGATGGTTCGGGCTCCGCCATGATGGTGCGCTCCCACACGTAGCGTTTCAGGATAACTTTCATCGTCGCAGTCATGGGCACCGCCAAAATGGCACCGAGTAAGCCCCCCAGCAGCACCGTCCAAAGGAATACGGAGAAAATGACGGTGACTGGGTGTAGCCCCACCCGCTCACCTACAATTTTCGGCGTGATGAACAATCCATCCACCTGCTGGACTACGGTAAAGATGCCCGTAACAATAAGCGGGAAAACCCACCAAGCCGCGTTGGATGCCACAATCCAACTACTCTCTTGCACGGAGGCAATTACCACCGCGGGAATCCAGCAAATGATGATCCCCAAGTAGGGAATAATCCCGGCGAAACAGAGAGCGAACCCAATCAGGATGCCGAAGTCGAGGCCGGCGGCCATCAACAAAATGCCCGTCGCCACACCGTTGATCATACTCACGACGAGCTGCCCGCGGAAGAAGGCGATCAGGTAACCATTAATCTCAGTGAGCGAGGCCACCACCTCGTCCTTGAACGCGCTGGCTCGCAGAGGCAGGTAATTGCTCCAACTCTTCGAAATGGTGTCCGACTCTGCCAAAAAGTAGAACAGGTAAAGTGGGACAATAAATAGAGACAGCAGGAAGCCGAAAAAGCCAAGGAACCCGCCAAGACTGGTGCTGATGAACCTCCATACGGCAGGCATTGCATCCTGTATCCAATCCCCACTGGCCAGTTTCTGGATGGGATTTTCTTCCGTAGGCAGGTTTTCCGCAGGCTTCACTGCCACCTTCTCAGTGGCGGGCTTTTT
>JAYUWZ010000392.1:0-4015 GCA_043753265.1 Verrucomicrobiaceae bacterium | reverse complement strand
GATCTTCTTGAAGTCCTTCGGGAAATTCTCGGACAGGAAATCGAGGAGCTTTTGCGCCTCAGGCGTACCGCCAGCGTATTCGATTCCCGCGTAAATGTCCTCAGTATTTTCACGGAAGATCACCATGTCCACGGCTTCGGGGCGTTTCACCGGCGAAGGCACGCCAGTGAAGTACTGCACCGGGCGCAGGCACACGTAGAGGTCCAGCATCTGGCGCAACGCAACGTTCAGCGAGCGGATGCCGCCCCCGACGGGCGTGGTGAGGGGCCCCTTGATGCCGACGAGGAATTCCTTGAAGGCCTCGACCGTGTCATCCGGCAGCCAGTTGTTGAATTTGGTGAAAGCGGTCTCGCCTGCGAAGACTTCCATCCACGCGATGCGCTTGGCTCCACCGTAGGCCTTGGCCACGGCGGCATCCAGCACGCGCACGCTGGAGGCCCAGATGTCGGGCCCGGTGCCGTCACCGCGGATGAAGGGGATGATGGGGTTCGCGGGAACCGTGAGTTTGCCTTTGCTGATGCTGACTTTCTCGCCAGCCGGGACAGTGCACGTCGTATATGTGGCCATGATTTGAAAAGAATTCCCAGTCTAGTGCCGCCCCCTGCTTTGTCGAGAGTGGAAGGGGATGGCATGCGCTTGGGCGTGATTCGAAGCAGGTGAGCGTTGAATGAGCAAAGGTAGGTTGCACCCCCCCCACCCTTTTAAATCGGCGGCCAAAGCCGGGGTTGTTGCAGTTGTTGCGCAGGCTGGCGCGGACGTGGATGGCGATTATCGGCGATCGGTCGTCGCCGATAATCCTGACACGCAAGCGCTTTATTTTGAGAGTTTTGCGAAACGGGTTTGGATTATCGGCGATAAATGCGACGTGGGATACTGGTGCATTGGGAACGTGTTGGAGGGGGGTTGTTGCAGTTGTTGCGCAATACGCGTTCCGTGGGTCGTGCGGGGCTGAGACGGCATAGGAAAGAATTTGTTCTTTCCTGTGTGACCTCCACGTTCGATTCCTAACAATCCCACCTGACCTACCTCCGTTGTCCATGGTTGGAATATATGTCATCCGGTAGCTGATGTCACGGAAACTTGCTGCCTGGGACCGCATAGTAAAAGGTCGCTCCGACTCTGCCTGCTTACTACGAGGATCGGAATCCCCCGCGAGACGTCGCGGCAGAGAGTGCCATCCACACTGTACGGACAAAAGTCGTTGACTACATCTTCTCGCTGCGCGTCAAAAAGCAGGTACCGACTTCAGTCGGCGAACCTTGCGAAGTCGCACTATGCTTTCGGATCGATAATTTCCCGAGGGCATCTGGATGCCCCTCCCGGTGGCTTACGCCAGCGCGATATCCGTCGCCTCGAGGAAGCCCTCGAGCTGGCGGATGCGGGTGGGGTGGCGCATCTTGCGCAGGGCTTTCGCCTCAATCTGGCGGATACGCTCGCGCGTCACCTTGAACTGGCGGCCCACTTCTTCCAGCGTGCGGCTGTAGCCATCCACGAGGCCGAAGCGCTGTTCCAGCACCTGGCGCTCGCGCTCGGTGAGCGTCGTCAGGACGTCGCGAATCTTGTCCTTGAGGAGTGAGATGGCGGTGACGTCGGCGGGATCTTCCGCAGTCTGGTCAGGAATGAAGTCGCCGAAGCTGGTGTCGTCGCTGTCGCCCACGGGGCTCTGGAGCGAGATGGGCTGCTGCGCCATCTTGAGCACCGCACGGACGCGCTCGACGGGAAGGTTGATTTCCTCCGCCACCTCTTCCGGGGTGGGCTCGCGGCCGTAATCCTGCACGAGCTGCTTCTGCACGCGCATGAGCTTGTTGATCGTCTCGATCATGTGCACCGGGATACGGATGGTGCGGGCTTGGTCGGCAATGGAGCGGGTGATGGCCTGGCGAATCCACCATGTGGCGTAAGTGGAGAACTTGTAGCCGCGGCGGTATTCGAATTTCTCGACCGCCTTCATCAGGCCCATGTTGCCTTCCTGAATCAGGTCGAGGAAGGAAAGGCCGCGGTTCGTGTACTTCTTCGCGATAGAAATCACGAGGCGCAGGTTGGCCTCGACCATCTCGGTCTTGGCGCGCAGGGCCTTCTTCAGCCAGCGGCGCAGTTCCCCGTATTCCGCGAGGAAATCCTCGGCGCTCATCCAGTTGATGGTCTGCACCTCGCGCAGCTTGGTGGAGTAGTCCACCTTTGCACCGCCCACGGCCCGCTGCTGGTCTTTCTTGGGCTTGTTCATCTCGTGCTGCAGGGCGTTCACCACGCGGTGGCGCTCCTCGCACAGGGTCACAAAGTCCTCGGTGACCTTCTGCTTGAAGTAAAATTTGGGGTAGGTCTTTTGCACCGAGGCGTGGGCCTTGGCGAAATCGGTGTAGCTCTTGCTCTCCTTGTTCACGCCGCCGTGGCCCAGGAAATTCTTGTACGCCTTGGCGGCCTCGTTGGCAGCGTCCTCGAGCTGCTTCATCTGCTTGGGGAGACCTTTCATGTAGCGCTCACGGCTTTCGATCTTCTTGTCGAGAATCACGCGGTCAAAGCGTTCACGGCCATCGATCAGCTTCTGGCCGAGTTCCAGATAAGCACGGGGAATGAAGCCGAAGCGGTTCACATACTTCTGCACGTTCAGCTCGGCGTCCTCGATGCGCATGGAGATTTCCACCTCCTGCTCACGGGTAAGCAGCGGCACCTGGCCCATCTGCTTCAGATACATCCGGACCGGGTCATCCAGGATGTCGAGCTTCTCGTTCGGCTTCTCTGGCTCTTCTTCTTCCTTGGCGTTCGACTGCTGCTGGTCGTCGCCCTTCGGGCCTATCTTGTAGCTGTCCACCTGGGAGGCATCGATGATGTCGATTTCCATCCCGCGCAGGCGGTTCATCACGATCTCCATCTCGTCGGGATCGTTCACCGACTCGGGCAGATGCTCGTTAAGGTCGTCGAAAGTGAGGTAGCCCTGCTCCTTGGCGAGCTTTACCAGTTCGCGGAGACGCTCGGCACCTTCCTGGGTGTCGAGGATGCTCTGGCCGGGCTTGAGAGCGGGTTTGGCCGGGGTTTGAAGGAGGGCTGCCAGCTTCGCGCTAATCTTGCCCACACCGATGGTGGTTTCCTTCTCCTTTTTGCCCCCACTTGCCTTTTTAGTCTTCTTCTCTGCCTTTGGGGCTTTTGGGGCTTTTGGCTTGCTCGCTTTGGGCGCCTTGATTTTCTTTGCGGCAGCTTCCTTCTTTGGCTTTTTGCCGCTAGAGGCTTTCTTCGTGGATTGAGAGACTTTGGCTTTCTTAATGTTTTTGGGCATGTCCGCGAAGGATTCTACAAAATGTTATAAATCCCATGGATCAGCCAGGGTCGCTGATCGTTGGGAAAAAGGTCGCGGAATATCGGGATGCTCCCCCCTATCGGCAAGCACAAATTAGAGTTGACCTAAGAAAAAGATTTTACCCGCCGTATTTCAAAGTTCGGGAGAATTGTCGCAACTTACCCATTCAATGGTGATTTGAATTACGTTTACTAATTGTTAATCGTATCGCGGGCGCCGTCTCGGAGGCAACGCGGCAAGTTCCTTTTGAAGCTCCATCAGTCGTTGGTTAATCCGGGCATGAGCCTCCAATGGCAGGCCCGGCTGCCGGCTTTCCGCAGTAAGATCCAATCGCCGCCGCTGAATCTCCCTGCGCTCCATTTCGTGCCAGTAGTCCTCCGCCGTTTCCTTGGGCTCGGGTGGCAATTCCTCTGAAAGGACAGTGGAAATCACCGATTCCTCCTCTTTGGAAAGCCTCGTGAGCCAGGCATTTACCGAGGCGGAGTCATCCGCGCGGAATTCCGCGTCAAAAATCTTCGCCAGCAGCCCTGCACCCGGACTGCCATCGTCCAGGATGCGCTGCCAGCCGCGAGACTGCAGCCATGCCCGCGCCACTGGGTGCCGCAGCGCCAGGAGGGCCAGCATTTGCTGGGTATGATCGAGTTTGATGAGTTCCAGGATGGGCGCATCGAGGACGGCGTCGTCATCCTCCCTCATCACCTCCTCGGGACTCTTGAGCAGTCC
>JAYUWZ010000391.1:0-1748 GCA_043753265.1 Verrucomicrobiaceae bacterium | reverse complement strand
GGGCGCACTGCCCCGAGATCAACGCGAACTTTCATCTCTCTAAGCGATTCCCGCGCCAGATGGCCGACGTGAGAAGTGGAGAGGTGAGAAGTAGAGATGGCGCCGCGTCTCACCTATCCACTTCTCACGTCTCCACGTCGTCCTAAAGCTGCCCCGCGATCTCCTTCAGCACGCCCGTGCTATCGCCCACCTGTGTCCGCACATCGACGCGCTCCAGCAGCGAAGTCCAGAGATTGGTCAGCGGCGTTTCGGTGCCAAAGCGGATGTGGCGTCCTGTCTGAATCGTCCCCCCGGCGCGGCCTGCGAGCAGGATGGGCAGGTCGTCGTGATTATGCGCGTCGCCATCGGAGTTGCCGCTGCCGTAGGCGATCATGCAGTGGTCCAGCAGCGAGCCGTCGCCCTCGCGCGTGCTCTTTAGCTTTTCCAGCAGGTAGGCGAGCTGGCGCACATGGAATTTATTGATCTCCCGGATCTTCGCGATCTTCGCCTTATCGCGGCCATGGTGCGAAAGCTCGTGGTGCGCCTCATTCACGCCGATCCAGGGGTAGGCCTTGTTGCTCCCCTCATTCGCCAGCACAAAAGTGCACACACGCGTCGCGTCCGTGCGGAAGGCGAGCACCATCAGGTCGGCCATCATGCGGATGTGCTCCTCGTAGTTGTCCGGGATCCCCTCGGGGCGCGGAAAATCAGAAGGCACCGCCAGCGGAGGCAGCGCCCCCGCGCGCGCCATGCGCTGCTCGATGTCGCGCACGCTGGTAAAATACTCATCCAGCTTTTGCTGGTCGGATTTTCCGAGCCGCGCATTCAGCGCCTTGGAATCCTCGCGGATGAAATCCAGCACGCTCTTGCGCGAGGCCTGCCGGCGCTCCCGCGACTTGGCGTCGTTGCTGCCAAAGAGCCGCTCGAATACGAGCTTGGGATTCACCTCCTTGGGCAGAGGCTGGGTCGGGGAGCGCCATGCCATGGTGTTGGAATACACGCACGAGTAACCGCTATCGCAGTTGCCAGCCATGTTGCCCTGTTCGCAGCCCATTTCCAGCGAGGCGAGGTGCGTCTGGTCGCCGATGCGCTGCGCGGCGAGCTGGTCCACCGAGGTGCCGCAGCGGATGTCCGTGCCATCCGTCTTGCGCGGCTGCGCCCCGGTCAGAAAGGCCGCCATTGCCCGCGCGTGGTCCCCGCCGCCATCGCCGTGGGGCCGAGCCTTGTCCGCCGCCAGCCCTGTCAGCACGTTGAAATCGCTCTTGAACGGCGCAAGCGGCTGCAAAATCTCCGGCAATTCGTACTTCGCACCCGTCGCCTTGGGCGTCCAGTTCGGCATGTCCTTGCCATTTGGCACGTATACAAAGGCCAGACGGTTTGGTGCGGTCCGCTTTGCCTCAGCCCCCGAGGCCCATCCCGTAAGTCCCCCCATGGCCTCCAGCCAGGGCAGGGCAATCACGCTGCCGAGCCCGCGCAAAACCGTGCGACGTGAAATGGAGTGCTTCATGTGTATTCCACGATAACCCCCGACCCTTTCAAAGTCGTGCAGATTTCTTAAGTGCCCGCCGACTTTGCAACTCACCCCTTAAAATGGGGCCGGCCTCTACCTCCAGTCACTACCTAGGGATACTCAAACTATCCCAGAAAGCCCAACGTCCCGAATCGTTCGGGGGTGTGGAAATTTTCGCGCAGCGGCGGGGACCAGGCGGTGAGTTCGCGGGGGAGGGAGCCGTTCCGGGAGGGGCGGTCGATTCTGCAAAAGTTTACCC
>JAYUWZ010000390.1:0-1749 GCA_043753265.1 Verrucomicrobiaceae bacterium | reverse complement strand
GGGCGTGCGCATGGAGTATGTCATGCATGCCGCAGTGGCTACGCTTCTCGAATGCCCCCATACGACGCTCCTCGGTCTCCAGCGCATCTTCACGGACGATGCATACCGCAAGCAGGTGCTCACCCATGTTGATGACCCCATGCTCCTCGAATTCTGGAAGAATGAATTCGGCATGTGGGACAAGAAGTTCAGGAATGAAGTCGTGGCCCCGATTCAAAACAAGGTAGGCCCCTTGCTCATGACGCCCATCATGCGGAACATCATGGGCCAGGTGAAAAGCTCCATCGACTTCCGGGACATCATGGACAATTCGAAAATTTTCATCGCCAACCTGAACAAGGGAGGGCTCGGCGAGGACAAAGCCAATCTGCTGGGCTCGCTCCTCATCGCCGAAGCCCAATACGCCGCTCTCAGCCGGGCGGACGTTGATGTGGGCGATCGCATCCCTTTCAATCTCTGTGTCGACGAGTTTCAGAACTTCCAGACGGACAGTTTCGCCACCATCCTTTCCGAGGCACGCAAGTACGGGCTCTCTTTGGTGCTCTCCCATCAGTTCGCAACGCAGTTGAAGGCGGAAATTGCTGATGCCGTCTTTGGGAATGTTGGAACCATCATTACATTCCGCGTCGGGGCTAAAGATGCCGACCGCCTCTCTCGTGAATTCGGCAGCGCATTCCCTCCCGCTCATTTCACCTTGCTCTCTAATCGCCACATTTGCGTTGCGATGCTCGTTGATGGAGACGTAACAGAACCGTTTCAAGGGAGAACGTTGCCTCCAGCGGGCACTCGCCACGGATGGGCTCGACGGCTCATCAAGCTCTCGCGACAAAACCATGGTGTGAAGCGGGAAATCGTCGAGGCGAAGCATGCCAAATGGCTGAAGTCATAGGCCCTGCTTTTTGCAGTGTGCAGGTTCCCCCGTTGCTCCGCCGTGAACGGTAGGAGATTAAGCGGTTTCTTGAGGCAAGAACGAGTAGGCAAAAAAAGAGCCGCGAAGTTGTTCACCTCGTGGCTCTTTGATTCGAAATGAGTGTTGGAACTAATGCTCCGTATCCTTCGTCTTCGACTCACTCCCTGGTCCGATGGTGTCTTTGCTTACAATGGTACCGTCGAGTCCCATTGTTGTGCGTTCTCCGCCGCCTTGATTTTGCAGCATTTCTTTCGCTGCATCGTTTGCCCCTCGTTGCGTGTCATGAACTGACGACGCCTTGTCAGCGTCGTTTCGCTTGTTCACCCACATTCCATCTTCGCGCCGATAGACCGTGCGGTCTTGTGGTTTACTCATAGGCTTCGAAAGTATACCTATTGGTTACTTTTCACAAGCGAGTTTCAATCTATAGTGGTATGGAGATTATAGGACCACCATATCCTGTGGTTTTCCAAATAGTTGCGAATGCAACAAATGTTGTCGTCACGCATGGAAAGCAGCAAATCGAAAATAAAAAACCGCAATACAGATAGCTGCGGCGTTCAGTATTCCTCCGGCAAAAGCACCGTTGTCACCGAGCGGTCCCACTCAGTGATGATGTAGAACTTGAAGCCGCTCTTGGAGAAATACACCGAGAAGAGCCGAAACCCTTCTGTGAGAGCCTTCTGGTTTTCCGCCCAGTCGTGCTCATCCATTTTTCCCCAATCTCCGGAATGGTGCCGTCGTAGGGCGGCTTGGACTTCCGCTTCGGGAATGTCGGCCAATGCGCCTGGGGTAATGACGACTTGTCCGAGAGGGAATAGCTCAACAGGTTCTTGAGG
>JAYUWZ010000389.1:0-8465 GCA_043753265.1 Verrucomicrobiaceae bacterium | reverse complement strand
CGCGCGCAGGCTTCAATTCGCCACCAAGGCAAAGCCGGAGAATCCGTCAACCTCGGTCGTGGTCGGGAGCGAAGGCGAATTCCAGGGCATCCTGTGGGATCGCGGCGGGCGTCTCCTCACCACCCTGCATCACAGCGAAGGCAAACTCCGCGTTCAGAGCTGGCAAACCTCTTCCACCGCCACGCTTCCGCACGGCACCGTCGACCTTCCCACCCAGCGCCTCATCTCCGCGGAAGACGGCACCCGCCTCCTCGGCCGAATTGTCGCACAAGGCCTGCAGTGGATCGATCCCCTCACCGGCCATACGCAACTGCTCGATGGCTCCATCGCCGCGCGCCAGGACTCTCCGTTTGCTATTTCGCCTGATGGAAAGTGGATCGCGATGGTCGTGGATCGAACTTCGCTCCGGCTCCTGCGCCAGGACGGCACGGTCTATGCAACATTTACCGCACCCCGCGCCGCAGATATCTCCCAACTGGCGTGGCACCCGAGAGGCGATGGCTTGGCGGTAATAACGGCGGACGGCTACGTACAGATCTGGTCCTTAGCCCCGTGGCGGGAATGGCTTGAGAAATATGGACTCCAGAAGTGAGGGGGAGCACTTCAACGAACGGACGGGGATTGGGACTCTCACTGCGGTGGAAGCCGGAAGGTCGGTGCCCGGCGAAGCGCCTCTGTGGCATCAATACGACCATCAGACTTGCAGTGCCCGGCTCGAAAATTTGAGGAGGTTGTAGTTTCGAGGATCAAATCGATAACATCGCTAGGCGCCAAGTCTGGTCGAGCTCCCATAAGTAACGCCGCTAAACCGGCAACTTGAGGTGCGGCAATGGAAGTGCCATTAACGAAGCCAAACTCATTGTTAATCGAGCAGATGCTGATCGCTTCCCCAGGTGCGGCAACGTGCACAAATTTCTTCGATGAATCGTAATCGGAACCCGATGCCAAATCACCATATCTGGACGATGCAATGACTCCAATCAGATGCTTGTTCTCATAGCAAACCGGATATTTCTGAGCCTTCTTCAAGTCACCGTTGATACTGTCAGGAGCCGCCACAAAAAGGACGTTTGGAGCACTTTTAATGAGCTCCTCAATCCTTTGGCTGGGCGTGCTAAGGAGCCAGGACATAGTAATGATTTGCGCATGATTTTCAAGCGCCCAAAGAATACCTCGATAAGCATCGCTCTCCCATATAAGAGCATCGCAAGTTACCACCCGACCGACCAAAAGTTCAATATCAGGACAAATAGCGTGGAAGGCGTTTTCGCCACTTTGTTCCGCGATCAGCACGCTGGCGCATTGCGTCCCGTGTCCATTCATGTCCTCCACTGCATCCTCACCTCCCTCCGAACAAAAGTTTTTTGCGGTAAACCGCATTCCCACACGAGTGCCCGTAGCATCTACCCTGGTGAAGGCAGGGGGAGATGTTATCCCGGAGTCCAGGATTGCGACGGTTACACCCTTTCCCCGGTTACCCGCCTTTACGACGTCCCTGCCAAAACCCGCGCCATTCAGGGGACCATCTGCGAGAGACCAATTCCATTGCCCTGAAACCTCGTTCTCGAAAGCCGGAGCCACCCTTCCCACACCAACCTGCTCATTGCTGGCCGAAACGGTTTCTCCTGATACATCCAGTACCCACGCTTCAAGGAACCGGGCAGGACTCGGGCGTTGCCACAGGTTTTTTAGAATGGGTGGATCGCTATCCTCGGGAACCAAGGTCACACGTGAGTAGACCTTGCCGTTGACCTCATTAATGACTCTCACCTCGCTCTTTTCAGGCAGCAACTTTTGCCATGCATTAGGATCGTCCTGGTTCGAGGTGACCAGATACGAATTCGCAGCCTGGACTATGGCGCTGGGTCTATTGTCGCTTTCCGAGCGTTCTTGAACCCGCAGTAACCCGATTTCGCTTCCGGTATCGTAAATGGTCGCACGCTTGGCCACGCTCCCATCTGACTGCTCGGCAACTTCAAAAACTACCTTCCCTTGCCGCAGGAAATCGCGGGCAATTTTGGGCAGCAGCTCAAGGGACTCATCCGGTGTTGATGGAAGCATGGTAGGATTATTATGAAATGACGAATTGCTAAATAGGGACCTTCTTAAAGTAGGTTACGCCCTGGCTAGGAATTCTGCGTGAGGCACCTCTCGCTGCTCGAATCGCAGTTACAGCTCGCTGCTCGAATCGCAGTTACAGCTCGCAGCGCGACTGAGCGTTCGGCACCTTGGTTGCGGCTTTTGGTGTTTCAGCGCGGCTTGCATGGGTTTTCAACAAACTCCTAGGGAATGAGGGTAATTCCGACCACGAAAGGCGAGGCAGGTGAACTTTCCTCAGCTAGGATATCCACGGATTTCAATTCCTCTTCAGGAAGCGGGTTTTCCCATTTGCAAACCCACAAATGGACTGGGCCGTTCTCCCCTTCCCCAGTCCAGCTTGGCGACGGTTTCGGGGATGGGGAGTTGAAACGTGCAGTGTGGAGACCGTAGACGAGAGTATGGTATTCCACCTTCCCACTGGCAAAATGCCACACTAGCTTTCCAACGGGTTTTCCCTCCTTATCGTCCCAAACCGTACCCATCAGCAAGGCTACGCTTCGGGCTTTCTCACGGAGAGCCAGACCTTTTCGCGCCAGTGGAAAGGCGTGACTACGGTAGGCAGTGCCACCAGCGGAGTTCGGAAAGGACGTGCCCACCTGCACAATCGCGCGGACGTCAAAAGTGATGCCCTGAATTCTAGCGACACCATTTGGAAACTCTGCAAGCAAAGCGGATAGAGTCGGGGTCGGCTTTCCATCAAATACACCGGCTCCCCACCACCAGGGATCATCAGGGAACGCGTTGCACGCTGCCGCGAGGTTCACTGCTGTCGCTGTCAGGCTTGCTGAACGCTCAGGGAGACCCGCGCTGAAAGGAGGCACCGGGCGCTTGAGAACCAGATAAGGGCCACGATACGGCAATGGAACGTCATCCACAAACAGACTCTCCCAGTATCCATGGGGATTTGTAAAAGCACTCCCTGTTGCATTCATATTCAAAGTGCGGCTGCCATGGCGCTGACAACGCAAGACAGGTACCTGCTCGAAATAAAGCCGCTGCAGTATCATCAGCTTTGCTTTTCTCCACTCGGGGAGTTCATTTATCGAAGCGAGATCGTATTGATACATACTGTCTGCATCCAGCCCCTCGCTGCGATTCGTCCACAGACCCTGGGGATTTCGAGCAGCGCGGCCCTTGGAAAGTTGGGGACAGCAGTCTTCACCCGCACGAAGAAGTCCCGCTGTTTTGAGAGGACTCAGGGACTCGGGCCATTCACCATTATGAGTGCGGCGATACACTTGGATCGCTTCGCTCACTTTCCGCATTCGACACGCACATTCAGCTTCTTCTTGAAGCATATCCACGGGCGCAGAGTTCAGGAAACCGGTGAGCGCAATCCACACGATTAAAACCAATCTGGTCATGCTCGAGAACTGCTGGCTGATGAGTGCGAAATAGGGCCGCTGGAATACATGTTTGGGATCGAAACATGCGAAGACGAAGAAAAGAGAAACTCGACTACTGAATTTTGCTCCGTGGCACCCGCACGAATGGAGAATATATAATTGTCGACCTTCACCAATTCAACCGAGAGCACGGTGAATGGAGTCTTCTTTTGGGCGGCAGGTTTGTTATGATTCACATCGGAATATGGATCATTATCGCACAAGAATGTCCAAAGCGCGTCGCACGAACTGCGATACCTTACGATGTAAGGAGTGGACGCAGTAGGGGGCATTGTGCTCCCTGCCTTGCGAATTTGGAAAAGAATGACCCTCAGTGCATGCAAATCGGAGTTATAGTTTCTGCACAGCTGCATCAAATTGGTTAGAAAAATGTCGAATTTTGAGCCGGTGCCTGGAAAGGCGTCTCCTAGAACGTGAGCGGGGTTGCTCTGGTCGACCTTCTGCGGTGGTTGCGTAGCGGCACCAAGGTCCAGTAGAAAATCATCAGGAAACACGAAGTCGTAACGTTTGTTTCCATCAAAATCCCTAATCTCCGGATAGGTGATATCAATTGGCGAACGTTCAATGAGCGTGTTGATTCTTTGATATGGGCGCGTGCCCAATCCCGTGTGCAGGCTTGCCTCTTCAGACCAGAAGGGATGCTCCTTCTGCTGCCGTGGATGAGGAAGCGCCGAGCCTGAGGATGATGATGAGATGGACATAATGATGATTGATTTATGCTTGGTAGGTTTGAATGGCTCGAATAACAGAATCGGCAGTAATGAGGTCCATGCAGCGCGGCAACCCACCGGGAGTCACGTCCACGCAAAGTTGATCCTCTTGATCAAGCGGCGATCCGTCCCCGAGAGGGACAGTCCTTGATTTCCAACAACCGCCCGTCGCGCAGCAATCAAGCGCGCCGATGGTATGGAGAAATTGATGCCCCGGATACGCCTCCCAATGCGCCGGCTCCCGCCCCCCATTCACTACCACGCACCCACGCAGCCGCTTGCGCCCCTCGGGCAAAGGCACTGCCGCCGCGAGGTGCATGAGCAGCGTAACCGGGCACGCCACCCCCGCCGCGTGGTATACGAGCCGCAGCAATTCCCGCAGGCTGGCCTTTCCTCGCATATCCACCACTCCGCGCAGCGGCGGATGATAGTGTCCCTTCTCCCCGACCTGGACAAACAGCACCTGGTCTTTCAACCGATCCACCACTTCCTGCCAGCGACGGCGATGCCACCACTTGATGGTGTAATCGTATTTGCCCCCGGCAACGATCAACCAATAAGGCCGGTTATCCCCGACGATTTCCGCCACGGCGGAAGGCCGGGTCTTTTCCTCCTCGCTCAAATGCAGGTCCCCCTTGAAATCCGTCGGGCAAATGCGCAACTGCATCTCGCGGTTGAGATAGTCCACAAAACCATGGATGAAATGATAAGGCTCCTGGTTGCTCCGGTGAATCAAAGGGTAATGCAGCGTCAGAGTCCGCACTTCCGGGTCTTGTTCGTCCAGAGGGGTTATCCATGGGTTATGTTCCCACAACGCCGGGCACGGCGTCCGTATATCCGTCAGGAATCGGCCCGGATACGTGCGATGCAGGTCTCGCAGCGCCGCCGTCATCAGCACGATATCGCCCGGGCTAAGCCAATTCTTGAATATCCATTTTTCCATGGGACCAGCGCATCACAGTCACCGCACCACGCAGCTCGCTGATTCCTAGCTCCTTCAGCCCGGGAATGGCCAAGTGGGAACTATGGGATGATTGAGTCTCGGGGCAAAGCTTGGGCGGGATTGGCCGTAAAAACGATAGGCTTCGATAGAAAATCCCTTCCATCGTCGGCTCCGCGTAAAACCCAATGGGCGCGTAGCGATCCTCCAGTTTCTCCAGCTCCTGAATTGCAATTGCCACTTGCGCAGTGGGCACGGCCACCGCTGCCGCTAACTGCGCTGGAGCCTCCGCCGCCCCCAGTCCATGGGCCGCGACGAGCGCCGCGTTGGCCACATTGAGATAGTAATGGCGTGCCAAAAACTCGAGGCAGCGCTGCTCATGCAGGTCCTCCGTTCCGATTTCCGGCGCCTCCGCCCCTTCATACTGCGGCCAATGCTCGGCCCTGAAGCCCTCAAGGGTTCGCGGATCCAAAAATATCTCAGGGTGTCGTAAATCCGATGATGACATTGCTACTGTGGGAACAATGATATTCTTGAACGAAACTTTCGCTCCTGCCAAGTTCATTTTGCTCGGATCACACACTTATGCTCCGACAATAAATTCTCCGACCAAGTCTTCTGTGTCGTAAATAGATACACATGTATCCGCATCTAGCTAATAAGTAAGCACCGAAACGAGCAGCGCACATGGAGTGCGAGCGGAGCGAGCAGCAACCGTCAGCGCGACACCGGCTTTGGATGGGATTGCGGGGTGTGGAGGGCCGTTCAGAGATTAGAACGTGTAATTAACTTTTAGCCAAAGCCCGAGCCAGCGTCCACCCGCACTCCCATCCAAAGGCGGTGTCGCGCCTAGGCTTGCCACACGCAGTCCAAGGCTTCGCTCTCGGTATCGGACCCCACCAGATGCTCCACCCTACAATCCGTAAAACCCAGTAATCCCGTCCTGTATTGGAACCTTTCATTCTGAGCGTGCATTTCCCCCGAATCCATGGCATACCCCCTTCATGGTCAGGATGAGAACGAGGAACGAAGGAACGCAGCCACCCCACAAACACCCCCGATCCGTGGAACACGTGAAACAATCCAAACCCGTAGCCGCGCGTACCCGACCAAATCCCGAATCGGTCCCCCGTCAATCACACTCATCGCCGTTTTCTCCGATAATCCGCCCAGACCCGAAACCAACGCCACGCGCAGAAAGCGCAACAACTGCAACAACCTCCACCCCTGCTCGACCCTCAACCACCCAAACCCCCGATCGCATCCATCGCCGAGCTTGGGATCGATTGGAAATCAGAGGGCTTTCAGGCATCTTCTACAAGTGTTTGCAAGATGGGCTCTAAGGTGGAGGCGCGGGCATGGTCTTACCTCATCCACCGCAATTGAAGCCTCTCCTCTGCGCTCTTACCGTCCTGATTCTCGCCTCGCTTGCCGAATGGCTGCACATGCGGCGGATTCGCGCGGCTGGGCGGCTGGCATTTGGGCCGGCAGGGGCTCCCCATGGGTGGACGCGCGTGGTGCCATTTTTGCGGGCGCTATGCCTCACGGCTTTTGCGTGGGGGCTGGCGACACTGCTTTTCCTGAAGCTCGAGCCAGCAGGCGACAACAAGGCGAATGCGGACAAAGAGGCGACGCGTCTGGTCTTTGTGGCGGATCTTTCGCCCAGCATGTATTTGGAGGACGCAGGCCCAGAGGGGAAACAGACCCGGCAGGCCAGGATGCGGGAGGTGGTGGAGGGGATATTGCAGCGGGTGAGTGGGAATTTGCGCTTTGGCGTGATTGGCTTTTACACGGAGTCGCTGCCGGTGGTGATGGAGGCGCGCGACCCGGAACTGGTGCGCAATGTATTCAACGGGCTGCCACTGACGTATGCGATGCCGCTGGGGAAGACAGACCTCGGCCAGGCCATCAACGCGGCAGTGAAGCTGGTCGCAGATTTTCCGGAAGAGAGCACACGGCTGATTATCTTTACCGACGGAGACTCCGTGCCTCTCGTGCCGATCGTGCCGCGGCCAAAGTCGGTGAAGGAGGTCTTTGTGCTCGGCCTCGGGAATCCGCACAAAGGGAGCTACATCGACGGGCATCAATCGCGGCAGGAGGGCGACACGCTGCGCATGGTGGCTACGGTGCTGCGTGGAAACTATGTGGATGTGAATGAGAAGCATCTGGCGACCTCGGCGCTCGGGGATCTGGTGGTGACGGCTCCCCTGCCCCAGCGCGGTCTGAGCCTGTCGCAATGGGCCATCCTGGCCATGGTGGCGGGGGCGGCGATTTATTGCATCATCCCCATCGCGCTGGAGTATTTTGGCAGCGATTGGAAAGTGGGCCGTGCCGGGGACTCAAAGCCTGTGCCGCAAAAAGAGGGTGAGGTCGTCGCGCGATGAGGAAATTTTTCACCCTGCTCTGGCTGCTCTTCCCGGTGGCGGTGCTGTATTACCATTTCAACGACGGGCAGGTGCAAATCGCCCGTGAAAAGGCGCGCCTGCATGTGGAGCAGATTCGCGCGATCGAGCAGGCAAAAGAACCGGATTGGGAAAAGGTCATCGAGGAATACGACAAGCTGACAGCGGCCCTGCCTGCAGAGGAAGGCCTGCTCGTGCGGCACCAGATTCGCCTCGCAAAGGCCAAGGCGCGGCTGGAGATGCTCGATGTGGTGACGTCGATCGAGGATCTCAACGGGCTGTTGCAGGAGTCGGCGCTGGCCCATGGCGACGACGCGAAGATTACCCGTGCAGTGCGTGAACTGCTCGGAAAGGCCAACTACTACGCCACCTTCCTGCTCAAAACGAACGGCGCCGCAGAAGACGAATGGCGGCCCTTTGCCGAGCGGACGCGGCAAATTTTTCGCTACCTCGCGGAGCACCAGGAACCCGGCGCACTCGCCCAGTATGAGGAGCGGGTGGAGGCGGAATTTGAGAAAACATTGCAAAAGAGAATCCCATGAAAAACAGACCTCCCTTTTTGATTTTATCTCTCAGCCTCAGCACGCTTGCTGGTGCGCAGGAGAAAGCACCAGTCCCTTCGCCTGCCGGTGTGGAAGGCGTGAAAGGTGTGAAACAGGAAGCCATCCAGCAGGTGAAGAATGTAGAGTCGGGCATCAAGACCGGCGCGAAGAACCAAGTGGAGGCGGTAAACAAGATCAATGGGGTGGAGACAATCAACGGAGTGAAGGCAGACGGTGCTGCGCCCGTGGTACCCGTGCAGCCTGTGGTGCAACCGGTCATCTCCGGGGCTGGCACCATCCAGGCGGTAAATGGCGTGACGGGCATCAACACCGCCAAGCTGAAGAACCTCGAAGCCGCACTGCAA
>JAYUWZ010000388.1:0-1753 GCA_043753265.1 Verrucomicrobiaceae bacterium | reverse complement strand
GAACAGGCCGAGCACCGGCACGAGCAAGCCGAAGCTGTACTGGGGATTCGTGACCCAGTGTGCGCTGAGCGTCCAGCAAAGGAGCACCCAGAGAATAGCGGCGAGCAGTGCAAGCATCGCAGTCACTGAGAGTGGCAGGTGGACGGTTTGGAAAGTCTCAAATTCGAGAGCCAGCCCGAAAAATGCGTGTGTGAGGCGGCAATGTTCGTGCTAAAAGAAAAAGCGTGTCCAAACCCTACCAAAATCCCAAGGATCTCCACTTTTGGCGGAAACTAAGCCTTCAAGCCGGTGCGATTATCGTTGCCGTCGCTGCCCTCTGTTTTGCCATCTATTTTGGGTATGGAGCATGGCGGGAATCTTCCATCCTCAAAGAAGCGAGGGCGCACATGGAGAAAAAGGATTTCGCCTCTGCGATGCTCACAGCGCGGAGATTGATCGAACTCGACCCGGATAACCTGGAGGCAAACACGATTGCGGCCGATGCAACGGACAAGGCGGACCACCCGGATGCCGTGGAGTGGAGGCAAAGGGTGAATCAACTCAATCCGAAAGACTCGGAGACTGCCATGTCGTGGGCGAGGACAGCGGTAAAATTCGGGCAATTTTCCTCCGCGCAAACGGCGCTGGATGCGGTGCCAAAGGAAGCCCAGGCGAAGGCCGGCTACCAGCAACTGGCAGGAGGTGTCAGCGTGGGTCTCGGAAAGCCCGCCGATGCCGGAAAATTTTACGCGGAAGCCTTGCGGCTGGAGCCTGCCAACGAGCAGAACCGATTCAACCATGCGAATTGGACGGTGCAGTTTGACAAGGATGCGGCGCGCCGGAAAGCAGCGGAAGCTGAATTGGCAGCGTTGGTTGCGTCCCCCAGGTATGCGACGTATGCACATCGGGCGCTGCTCAACGTGGCAATGGAGAAAAAACAGTGGGAGGCGGCCAGGACTCACAGCGGTGCACTGACCAAAGGAGCCGATGCAACGGCGGCGGACTGGGCAATGCACCTCGAGGCGCTGGATGCGCTGAAGGACGGGAGCCTGGAAGAAGAACTGGCCCGTGCGCAGGCAGCAGCTGACCAGCCATTGAAGGTTGTGGCAGTCGTCCAATGGATGAACAGTCACGCAAGGGCGGAAAAGGCGATTGCGTGGGCGGCGGGATTGAAGCCGGAGATTACGAAGGATGCGAACGTAGCCGTGGCACTCGCGGACGCGCTGGACGTGAGCGGCCAGTGGGAAAAGCTGCTGGCGCACGCGCGCACCGGAGACTGGAAGGACAAGGAATTTTTGAGAAACGCCTACCTCTCGCGGGCGCACCGGGAACTGGGCGATTTCGCGAGTGCGAATAACAACTGGAGTGTGGCCGTGATTGCCGCCCGGACCCCTGAAAAAGCGAATCAATTGGTGCAGCGGGTGGGTGAATGGGGATGGAGAGCGCAGGCGGTGGAACTGCTTTGGAAGATGAGTGAGGGGCCGAATGCAGCATGGGCGCTCGGGGCTCTGAACCGCCTTTACCAAAAGGATCTGAATACCAAGGGGCTTCTGAGGGTCGCGACCGAGCTGGCAAAGATCGAACCTGCCAACGCGGCTGCGAGTAATAATATCGCGGCGCTGTCCCTCCTCCTCGATCAGGATGTGGAGAAGTCTGCCAAGCTTGCCGCGGAGCTTTATGCAAAGCACCCCAAAAGCATCGGCATCGCGTCCACGCACGCGCTTGCGTTGTATAAGACAGGACGTGCCGAGGAGGCGTTGAAGCTCATGGAGGC
>JAYUWZ010000387.1:0-4031 GCA_043753265.1 Verrucomicrobiaceae bacterium | reverse complement strand
CGGAACCGCCGCCAAAGGTGAGCTTGAGTTCTCCCGAGAAGGCACCCACGGCAAACGTATTACCGCTCGCGCCGCCCGTTAGGATGGCAGTCTGGAATCCGCTGATGACCTCGTCGCCATCGGCGCCGATGGTGAGGGTGCTATTCGTGAGCGTGAAGTCCGCGTCGTGCGATTCGATGAGCGTGTTTGCACCACCGCCCGCATTGAGCGAATCGAAGCCGAGTCCACCGGTGACAGTGTCGTCGCCTGTGCCAGCCGTGATGACGTCGTTACCTGCGCCACCGTCGATCCGATTGGCACCATCGCCTGCTGTGAGCGCATCGAGACCGTCGCCGCCGAGAATGGTGTCGGCACCAATGCCGGTCGTTACCATGTCGTCATCCGCACCGGCATCGACGAAGTTATTTCCATCGCCAGCGGTGACCACATCGTTGCCAGCGCCACTGGTGATGATGTCGTTGCCCGTACCAGCGGTAACGGTGTCGTTGCCGAGACCGCCTGCCACGAGGTTGTTCCCCTCGCCTGCGCGGATACCGTCATCACCTTCGCCACCATCGAGGTCGTCGTTGCCTTCGCCGCCCACGAGGCGGTCGTTGCCCTTGCCGCCGCGAATCACGTCGTTGCCGCCGGTGAGATCGACCCCGAACGAGAAACCGGAGTTAGTGATCGCGCCGAATCCAAAGGCGAAGGTGAAGAAATCCGACACCTCAGTGGCCCGGCCGGTTTCAAGGTCGATCTTGTAGAGATTGGTGAAGGGATCGGCATCCGCGATCAGCGTGGAGACCACTTGCAGGATGGCGTAGGCTTCGTTGGTGCTGGCCTCAATGTCGAAGTCCACCACACCCAGCACGTCGAAGCCGGCAGCCTCAAGGCCCAGCGTGCCGATGGTGCGGGTCTGACCGCCATTCGGAGAGGGGAGTGCACCGTCCGCGCCGCCGATGCGCACGAGAATATCGCGCTCAGTATCGAGACCGAAGAGCGTCGTGCGGGAAGCACCATCGACATTATTGGTGTAGGCCACCGCGCCGACCGTGGGGATTTCGCCCTCAAAAGGATCGAGGTTCTCGGGATCGACGATGAAGGTGAGGCTGACATCCGGCGGGAGCAGCGTGCCGTCGTTCGGGTTGGCGCGGAAATTATCTCCGGCGTTGGTAACGAGGCGGAGGCGATCGACGGTGGGATTGAAGTCGATCCCGTAAGTGCCATCCGGCAGCACGAGACCGCCCGCACTGATGAGCGTGGCTGCGCCGGTGAGTGGCTCGATGGTGTAGAGGCTCTTGCTGCTGCCGAGGGCGACAAGGGTTCCATCTAGCGGGCGCACATCGATGCCGAGAATGGTTTCATCCGTAGCGAGGCCGGTGATTGCCACCGGGTCGGTGTAGAAGATCGACTCCGGCGAGTGGGGATCGAATGCGACGAACTGGTTGTCCGACGTCACCAAATATGCCCCGGAGGAACCGCCGTCACCCACGAGGAGATCATCTCCCGAGCCACCGGTGATGGTGTCATTGCCCAGCCCGCCAAAGATGGTCGTCTTTCCAGTGACACCGGAGGCATCGAGCGTATCGTTGCCATCGCCACCCGTTATGAAGACCTGAGTGGCCGTGGTCCGTGAGATGACAGCCGTGTCGTTGCCGTCGCCAGTATCGAGGATGAGACTCGTGAGCCCGGCAGGTGTGGTGCGGTTGTTGACGGTGATGGCGTCGTTGCCACCGAGGGTGCGGATTTCCAGCACGCTCTTGCTTCCGAACTGAATGGACTCCTGGGAGTCGATGGTGATCACGGCTGTTCCGCCAAAGCCTCCGTCGGGGAATATGCCCGCAGGTAGCGGCCCGCCGGGGGTGACGTTCACCGTGTTGTCGCTATTGTCCGCGACGACAGTGAGTTTCGTGGCCTCCACCAAATCAATCACGGGTTCGATATTTTCGAAGTGGACCAACTGGATTGCACCGGTGGAGTCGACGAGTTCGCTGCGGCCTTTGCCGGGAGCCGGTCCGGGGGTGTAAATGTGATTGGTAAAGAAAACAGAGCCTCCGCCACCTCCATCGAGCACCAGCAGATCGCTGCCGCTGCCGCCATCGAAGCGGAAGCCTTTGGCGACGCTGAACACTCCATCGAATGCCTGTAGCTCGAGGATGTCGTTGCCGGTGAGCCCACGGAAAACGATCTGGCCGAAGAATGCAGCATTGAGTGTGGAATCTGGGACGAACGTTTCGTTATTCAGGAAGAAGTCGAGTTTCCACGGCTCGCTGGAATTCCTGCGAATCACGAGGTGGTCATCCTGGCCGTCGAAGTCCTGGTCGCCCTCGACGATTAGAGGCTGCACCCGGATAAGTGAAACGTCCTGCTCGTCCGCTCCGCCGTGGTAGGTTATCGCGAACTCGTATCCGTTGATATTGAGGAGCGAGCCCTCCGGCAGGCCATTGAAGGCACCGGTGACGCCGCCCGTGGTATTGATGATCACATGCTCGCCGCCGGGTGCGGGCACGTAGAACTGATCCGAGATGAAGGCCGAGAGCGTGGCGTCATCCAGGCTGGCCGTGGCGGCCACGATCTGGTCGTGAAACCCGGCGCCATTGCCGGGATTGGCCCCGCCAATCGCGATGGAGATGAGCGTGGTATCGGTAATGAGCAGGTCGCCGGTGGCGGTGAGAATCCCGTGGTCGAAATCCCCCGGGGAAACACCGCCGCTGCCTGTTTCCGCCTGCGAAATGCCGCCATTGACGGTGCCGATTCCGGTGAGCGTGCCATTCACGAGAATCACACCAATCGTGACGCTGCCGTCGAGTTGCAGGATGCCCTCGGTGACAATCGTGGTGCCGTCGTAGGTGTTGACGCCGTCGAGTTCGAGCAGGCCATCTCCGATTTTATCAAAAGGAGCGGTATTGCCGGACATGTTGGCGGTGACGCGCAGGTCACTCTGCTGGGCACCATCCGCGATGTCGAATACGTGCTCGGTGCCATTGAGATTAAAGCTGCCGCCCGCGGACTCGATGAGGGCGCTGCCGAGAATACTGGACGTCGCAGTGACCCTTCCGTTCAATGCAAGCGTGGTCCCCGCCCCGCCGATATGGAGCGTGCCGCCTGCCATCTCGATAGAGCCAACGACGTGAAAACCGGTGTTGCCATTGCCCGTTGTGTAGATGCCTCCGAAAATCGCGATCCTGCCGTAGCTGTCGTCCAGATTGGCCGCGTCGTAGAGGCCGTCGCTATTGACCTGCAAGCGCCCCCCAATTTGATCAGGGAAGGTAACCGAGGCCGTGGCGGTGCCTGCTGCGCCCACGCCATCGCCGACCACGAGTAATTCCTGGATGGAAACGAAGCCGTTCTTTCGCATGGAAAGGGCTCCCGTTTCCTGGATCCATGCTCCCGTGAAAGTGTTATCGAATCCACCTTCAAGAATGGTGAGGCCATTGCCAGAGCCGTCCCTCACGACGCCGAAGGAGCCGCCGGATTCGCGGATGAACTGTGAGAAACGGAGGAGGCCGTTGCTGTCGTTGGTGATCGAAAGGCTGTCCGCCAATTCCACTGGCGCAACGAACTGCAGCACAGAGGTGTTGGTATTTGGCAGATTGATTTTGGGTGTGCCGTTGACGCTTTCGAAACGAACGAAGCCGGTGTTCGTAATGTCGGTGAATACTGTCACGCCATCGGTGGTGCTGGTGATGAACTGGCCCACGGTAATGCCAGCCACGGGCAGCGTCACATCCTGTAAGCCGAGCCCGAAGCTCGTGGTGAATTTCGCGATGTGATCCGCGCCATTTGGGAATCCGTCATTGGGCACGCCCGACACTTCGTTGAACCAATTTGAAGCCAGCCCCCACGAGCCATCGCCGGGATTGAGCGAGCCGCTTTCGCCGCCGAGCCAGCGCCAGCTCTTGGTGACCTGGGGCTCGCCGTAGACGAAATCGTCCATGGCCACGACGTCCGCCGCACCAGGACCGTCTGCGGTGCCGAGGTTCGCATTGCCGGAATCGATCACGACCTTCGCGATGCGCTGTCCGCCGGTGAAGTTTACGCCCAGGAAGCTC
>JAYUWZ010000386.1:0-4034 GCA_043753265.1 Verrucomicrobiaceae bacterium | reverse complement strand
TTCTCGAACCCGGCGAGACGATGGCGCTCGTGGGCCTCACCGGTTCGGGTAAATCGACGCTCACCGCGCTCACCACCCGGCTCTACGACGTGACCGGCGGCTAGTTCTGTTATCTCGTCAAATTCCTCAATCGCCCGCCACAATTGGCTAATGCAAGCCGTGGTATTTGCGTCATTATATCCATGTTCCTGAATCGAATCCTTACCGTCACGCTTGTTGCCGCCTCCTCGGCCTGGGCTCAATTGCCACCGTCGTCGCTCAACCCCACGCGTCCCCAGCCTGCGCCACCTGTGCAGCCCGTGGCCCCCACGCCCGTACAGCCGACACAGCCACCAGATCCCGTTCGACCGATTCGTGGTCCGTTTCAACCGGAGACGCCCCAGGAAGACCCCGCCTCGCCTCCATCCATCGATTTTAGCAACACCATCCCGAATACTCTCACGCCCGAGGAAAAGGCGCAGGGCTGGAGGCTGCTTTTTGACGGCACCCGCCTCACCGGTCTGAAAGGCGTGCAACGCAGTGACCCCACGGCGGCGGGTTGGCAGATTGCCAACGGCGAGCTGAACCTGCCCAAGGAAATCCGCCAAATGGACAGTATGACCGGCGGCGACCTCGTGACCATGGAAACCTTTTGGGATTTCGATTTCCGCTTCGAGTGGAAGGCCACTGTTTCCTCCAATGGCGGCATTCGGTATATGCTCGCATCCGCAGTCGGACAAACCCCGGTGGGACTGGAATACCAGATCATCGACGACGTCCACGCGCCCATCGGCCTCAAGGGCGGTCTGCTGCGCCGCACCGGCGCGCTCGACAACATCATTGCGGTAGGTGCCAATGCCCGGCTGCGCACGGCTGATCCGCTCGCCCGTAAAGGCGACCCATGGAATGAGGGACGCATCGTCGTGAAGGGGAATCGCGTGGAGCACTGGCTGAATGGCGACAAGGTTCTCGAGTTCGATCTCGGCCCGCAACTTCGCACCGCCGCCGAACGCAATGCGCAAAAAGGCCAGCGCGCTCTGGGCCCTTACTTTGGCCAAAAGGTGAAGACCGCGCTCTGCATTCTCGATGAAGGCACGGAAATCGCCTTCCGCAATTTGAAAGTCCGCCCTCTCGCGCCCCAGGCCGTCGTCGCCACCCCGAATGGTACGCGTCCCACAGCCCCGGTTGCACCGATTCCCGGCACAGGCACAAAACCAGCAGTGCCAGATCCCTTCCTAATTAAGCCCAAGCGGTAGGGCAACGTTGCGCACAGAATAATTCTTGCGCTGCTCCCGTTTTAACCTGTCAAATTTCCAGCGGTAGGAAATTGGGAGGTTTAGCGGGGGAGATTGCTGCCGAGGCTTGTCGCGATGGCAAGGAGCCGCGATTTTTCCTCATCGGACCAGTCGTGAGCGGTGGCTTTTGCGATACCGAGGACCCCTCGGAGATCCCCTCCCACAAGCATCGGGACAGCGACCGAGCCCTCCATGCCTGTGGTCTTCGCAGCGGGCCTGGCCTGGCCTGAGGTATCCGTCTGGAGGTTGCAGAGAGAGATGGGTTCAAGGCGCTCGGCGGCGAGGCCTGCGATGCCTTTGCCGATGGGAACGGTGGCGACGATCTGGACGATGTGTGGTGGGATGTTGTGGCTGGCGGCGAGATGGAGCAGACCATCGGCACCCAGAAGGTGCACGGTGCCTGCCTGGCAGCCAAAGAGTGCAATCGTTTCGCGCAGGACGCTGGTGGAGTCTCCTGTGGCGAGTGCGGAGTCGAGAGTGGTGTTCATCGGGGAATAGTAACATTTAACGCTGAACGTCCAACCCCCAATGGCGCAAGTGAGGCTCGCAAGCGGATGAATCGGCTAGGATTACACCATGAAGTCCCGAATGTACGAAATGAGCGTCATGTAAGTTCTTCGCCGTATAGGCGGATTTGCGGAGAGGCGGTAAATTGGCGGCGTTATGAATAAAATCCTGACCACAGCAATCACAGCAATCACCGTCGCGATGGCCGCGCCCAGCGAGGCCGCCGCGGATTTCTTCCTCGAGTTCGACGGCATCGCCGGGGAGGTATCCACACCGAACCATGCTGGCCATATCCAGATCGATGCCTTCATGTCGAAGGCGTTTCAGCGGGCGCTCGTCAATGCCGCGGGGGGAGACGCCTCGCCGGCGCGCGCGATTATTCGTCCCGTGACGATTCTCAAGACGCTGGATTCCACGACACCGAAACTGTTTGCGGCCTGCATGACGGGCCAGCACATCAAGAAGGCCACGATTTACGGGGACTATGTGAATGAACCCGGTGCGCCCCAGGGGAACTTCTTCAAGATCGTGCTGACCGATGTGCAGATCGCCAGCCTTGACCATAGCAGCATCACGGATGGTTCACGGCAGGTCACCGAAACGGTAACGCTGAGTTTTGGAAAAATCGAGATCCGCTATCGCAAGGTGTTGCCGAACGGCCAGCTCGGGCCGGAGACGGTGGCCGGGTTCGACATCAAAGCCAACAAACCGGTGAATTAACCCTACCGAAACAAAACCATTTCTGAGTGAGGCAAGCAGGCGCGTCCGGGTTCTCGGTACCCGGGCGCGCTCTGCTTTGGGAGCGAATGAACCATAGGTCCTATAGGACCTATTCAGCGTGATGGGCGCTCCTAGTTCAGCAAACGGTACCAGTTATCCCGGCGCCGCGGCTGATACCCGGCTTCGTGGATAAGCCGCTCGATCATCTGGGAATTAAGGCGGAAGGTGGCGCCGGCCTTGGATACGACGTTTTCCTCCATCATCACGCTGCCAAAGTCGTTGGCCCCGTAGGTGAGGGCGACCTGGCCTATGCGCGGCCCCTGGGTAACCCAGCTGCTTTGAAGGTTCTCGATATTGTCGAGGACGATGCGGGAGAGGGCCTGCATGCGGAGGTATTCGCTGCTGCCCACGGGCTCGGCGCGGAGTTTGGTATTCTCGGGCTGGAACGTCCAGCAGATGAAGGCGGTGAAGCCGCCAGTGTCGTCCTGCAACTCACGGAGGCGCATGAGATGCTCTATGCGATCCTCTACGGTTTCAACGTGGCCAAACATCATGGTGGCGCTGCTGCGAAGGCCGAGTTCGTGGCCAACGCGCATGACCTCGAGCCACTTCTCGGTATTGGCCTTGAGAGGCGCGATGCGCTCACGAATACGATCAACCAGGATTTCGCCGCCGCCGCCGGGGATGCTGCCAAGGCCAGCCTCGATGAATTTTTTCAACACCTCGCGCAGGGGCATCTGGAAGACCTCGGCAAAATGCTGGAACTCCGGCGGGCTGAAGCCGTGGATGTTGATGTGGGGATATTTTTCCCGGATGTGCCGGAGCATTTCCAAGTACCAGTCGATGGTGAGTTTGGGGTGGTGTCCGCCCTGCAAAAGAATCTGCACGCCGCCAATGGCGGTGAGTTCGTCGAGCTTCTGGTCAAGTTCCTCGTGGGTGATGACGTAGTGGTCGTCGTCTTTCTCCGTGCGGTAAAACGCGCAGAACTTGCAATACACGTTGCAGACGTTCGTGTAGTTGATGTTGCGGTCGACGATGTAGGTCACGATCTCGTTGCCGTGGCCGTCGTGGGCACCGGCCTGGGCGAGCTTGCGCCGGAAATTTGCGAGTTCGCCGAGTTCCTGGAGTGGCAGGTCGTAGAGCGCGCGGGCGTCTTCGGAGGAGATGCGCTCTCCTGCGAGGACTTTGTCTGCGACGCTTTCGGCGAGTGCGGTGGTGATCATGTCGTGGGGGAGTAAAGCGTAGTTGCGGGTGGGATGCAAACCGCGTGTGGGAAGGGAGCGGAAATGTCCCACGCCCAACACTCAACCCGGCGAAGTGGGGGCGGGAGATCTATGTTACTTTCGGCTCGTATGCGAGAGGGTGGGTGGGTTCAGTGGCCAGCGCTGGCTTCTTTTGTTTTGTCTCGCGCTGATGCGCGGGGTCGGCGAGAGAGTTTTGAAAATCCTAATCACACCCAATGCTGACCCGCTCGCGTGTCTCTGAATTGCTGAATCCCTCGAAACGGATCCTCGTCATCGGCGAGGTGATGCT
>JAYUWZ010000385.1:0-1757 GCA_043753265.1 Verrucomicrobiaceae bacterium | reverse complement strand
GGGCCTCGGCTTCCGAGTAGGCGAGCACACTGAAAAAGCGGCCGCGCCACTCCATTTCAAAGGGCTGGGCGTCGACTTCATCGGCTCGGCAACGGATCCATGGTACTCGGATAATCTTCATCGGAAAATGCGTGGGCGAGGGTGAGCGGAATTCGCCGCGCAAAGCAGCATTTTTCCATCACAGACTTCGCCAGTTGCAGGATGGACATTTTTAAGCCAGATGCATGCCGTGCCACTTCGTCTCCCAATCCTTCTCCTCGCACTCGCCATCCCGGTGGCAGCGGCCGATTACCATAAGGATATCCAGCCCCTGCTGAAGGAATACTGCTTTGGCTGCCATGGCGGTACGAAGAAGAAGGGCGGCATCGTGCTCGATACCTATGCCAGCCCCGAGGCGGCGGCGAAGGACCCGAAGGTGTGGGAGGCGGTGCTGGAGAACATGCGCTCCGGCGCGATGCCCCCGGACGACGAGGAAAAGCAACCCACGCTGGAGCAGCGCGAGATGCTCATGAAGTGGGTGGAGGATGCGGTCTTTGCGGTGGACCCGAAAAATCCCGATCCGGGCCGTGTCACTGTGCGGCGGCTGAACCGCACGGAGTACAGCAACACCATCCGCGATCTCGTAGGGGTGAAGTTCGACGCGGGGGCAGACTTTCCCGCGGACGACTCGGGCTATGGCTTTGACAACATCGGCGACGCGCTGTCGCTGCCGCCGGTGCTTTTCGAGCGCTACCTCGCGGCGGCGGAAAAGGTGATGAGTGCGGCGATTTTGAACGACCATTCGCCGCGCACGCAAGCGATGCCGGTGAACCTGCTCGCGATGTCGGGTGGTCCGGACAAAGGGAACACGGACACCGCGCGGCGGCTGGATGATCGCGAGGCCACGGTGGGCTTTGATACCACGACGCCCGGGCTGCACACCGTCCGGGTCGATCTGCAAGCGGCGAAGGCCTCCGGTGAAGCCGCGAAGGTGGAGGTGAAGTTGGATGGGAAGCCGCTGAAGACCATCTCGCTCAGCGGCGACCGCGACAAGACGGAGACGCACAAGCTGCCGGTGGAAATCCCCAACAAGGGGAAGCATACCCTGACCTTTCGCGTGGCAAACTGGCTCGTGGTGCCCGAGATGAAGGACGGCAAGCCGCGCAATCGCAGCGCCACGATTCGGAAGCTTGATGTGATGACGCCCCCGCAGGTGCCCACGGCGCCCGAGACGCAAATCAAGCTTTTCACGCCCGGGCAGCGCCAGCCCTCGCTGGAGGCGGCGGCGCGAGCGGTCATCGGCACCTTTGCCACGAGGGCATTCCGGCGGCCCTTGCTGCCACAGGAGATGGAGCGATTCATGGCCATTTACCGCATGGCGGGGAAGAAGGGTGGGAACTTTGAGCAGAGCGTGCAGACGGCGCTCACGGCGGTGTTGGTGTCGCCGAATTTTTTGTTCCGGTGCGAGTTCCAGCCCGAGCCCGACAGCCCGAAGAGCACGCACAACATCAGCGAATACGCGCTGGCCTCGCGGCTCTCGTACTTTCTGTGGAGCACGATGCCGGATGACGAATTGCGCGGCCACGCGGTGCAGGGCACGCTGCGCAAGAATCTCGATGCGCAGGTGCGCCGGATGCTGCGCGACAAGCGGGCGAATGCGCTCACGGATAATTTCGCGGGGCAGTGGCTGCAGACGCGCAACGTCTCCGCCGCGACGCCGGACCCGAAGACGTTCCCCGAGTGGGGCAAGGACCTCGCACGCGCGATGGAGCGCGAGA
>JAYUWZ010000384.1:0-4036 GCA_043753265.1 Verrucomicrobiaceae bacterium | reverse complement strand
TTGTTGCGCGGGTTGCCGTGGATGGGGTGAGCGATTATCGGCGATCGGGCGTCGCCGATAATCCCGCAACGCAAGCCATTGATTCTGAAATCATTGCGGGACGGAAACGGATTATCGGCAATAAGTGCGACGAGCGATTCGGGGAAGTTGGGCCCATTTTGGAGGGGGGTTGTTGCAGTTGTTGCGCTATGCGCGCTTCGTTCGTTTTGGGAAGTGGGGACTGCACAGGAAAGAATATGTTCTTTCCTGTGTAATGTATGCACTTGGTTCCTCGCAGCCCTGTCTGTCCCTCCACCGTTTTCCATGGTGGGAATATAGCCTATTTGGGGGGTGGTGTCACGTGAGTTGCGGAATACAATTGTAAGTGAAAAGGGAGAGGCTCCTGCCACCTGCCACCTGCGCCCGCCGCCAGAGCGGGAACAAGTTCCCGCACTCCAGATCTGAGTCGGTTCTGGCTTTTGCAGAGGTTGGTGTGGTCTTCGAAGGGAATCAGGCAGGATGCCTGATATCCACACAGGCGGGACGCGGGGGACGCCTGTGCTACGAACTGCCGCGGGGGACCGTCGGCTGCTGCACAGGTTGGAATTCTGTGCTACCTCCCCCTGGCAACTACCTTCAATCGCACCCTTTTTTCTCCTTCATACTTTCCAGACTAGCGTAAATGCCCCGGAGTGGTTTATCTCCGCGCACCATGAAACTCCCAAGCCTCCTCCTTGCGCTCACTGCGTTCTCCCTTTCGCCCGTCACTGCCGCCGACTGGCCGCAATGGCGCGGCCCCACCCGTGACGATGTTTCCACCGAGACCGGTCTGCTTAAGCAATGGCCGGCAGCGGGTCCGCAGCGCACATGGCTCTTTGAAAATGCAGGCATGGGCTACGCGGGATTCAGCGTTTCCACGGGGCGGCTCTTCACAATGGGCACCCGCGACGGAAAGGAAGTCCTCCTCGCCATCAACGCGACCACCGGCAAGGAACTCTGGGCCACACCCATCGGCGATGTCCTCAAAAACGGCTGGGGCGACGGCCCTCGCAGCACCCCCACGGTGGATGTGGATCGCATCTACACCATGAGCGGCACGGGTAATCTCGTGTGCGTGAAAATCATCGACGGCAAGGTGCTTTGGACAAAAAGCATGAAGGACCTCGGTGGCGACACGCCCAGCTGGGGCTTCACCGAGTCGCCCCTCGTGGACGGCAAGAACGTCATCGTCACTCCCGGCGGCGGCAAAGGCACCATGGCGGCGCTCGATAAAATGACCGGCAATCCCGTGTGGCAGTCCGCGGAAATCACCGAGGGCGCGCAGTATTCCTCAATCATCCCGGCCACCATCGGCGGCAAGAAGCAGTACGTGCAGCTCGTGATGCAGACGGTCTTCGGCGTCGATCCCGCGAATGGCAAACTCATCTGGCGTTCGCCGTGGTCGGGCCGCACTGCGGTGATTCCCACGCCCATCGTAAAGGGCGACGAGGTATTCATCAGCAGCGGTTACGGCGTCGGCTGCAAGAAAGTGAAAATCTCCGGCTCGGAGGCCACGGATGTTTTCGTGAACAAAGACCTGCAAAATCACCACGGCGGCGTGATTCTCGTGGACGGCTACCTCTACGGCCATAGCGACAAGAGCGGCTGGACGTGCATGGATTTCAAGGACGGCACAGTGAAATGGGCCAACAAGTCGCTGGGCAAAGGCGCGGTGGGCTATGCCGACGGCATGCTCTACTGCCTCGAGGAAAACAGCGGCACCCTGGTGCTCGCCGAGGCCTCCACCACTGGCTGGAAAGAAAGCGGCCGCTTCAAGCTCGACCCCCAGGCCGCCAACCGCAATCCGCAGGGTAAAATCTGGGTTCACCCCGTCATCTCCAATGGCAAGCTCTACCTGCGCGATCAGGAGTTCATCTATTGCTACAACGTGAAGAAGTAACACCAGCATGATCTCCGACCACGCCACCGAATGGCTCGGCCTGCCAGTCGAGCTTTTTAATCCAGAGAAAACCCCGGATTACGCCGGGCGCGTTTATCGTCTCGCCACCGATTATGATGCTGAGCTGAGCTTTGCGGAAATCTTCGAGGCCTTCACCTCGAATCCGGATTGCGCGGCTTCCAAAGCGATTATTATCGGCGCCTTCTCGGGAGATGATCCCGGTGTAAGCAGTGAGGAGGTCGTCCAGTTACTCGTCGCTGCCCGCAAGACGCTGCCCCATCTGCGCGGCATATTCATCGGCGACATTCTTTCCGAGGAAAATGAGATTTCGTGGATCGTGCAGAGCGACATGACGCCGCTGTTCGAAGCCTATCCCGACTTGGAGCATTTTCGTGTGCGCGGATCAGGCGGTCTGGGCTTTGGAAATGGCATCCAACACGCGAAATTGAAATCCCTCATCATCGAGAGCGGTGGGCTCGAACCTGCAATCATCCGGCAGGTGGCAACAAGTAAGTTGCCCTGCTTGGAGCATCTCGAGATATGGACCGGTTCGTCGTCCTATGGCGGTGACGCCACGGTTGCGGACGTTGCCCCATTCTTGGATGGCTCCGCCTGGCCCCAACTCCGCAGCCTCGCCCTTCGCAACAGTGAGTTCCCCGCTGATATCGCAAAGGCGCTTCAGACCGCACCGGTGGCCTCCAGGCTGGAATCTCTGGATTTGTCGCTCGGCAAAACATGCGACGCCTGTGCCCAGGCCCTGCTCGAAAACCCCGCATTGAAAGGCCTGAAAAGCCTGAACCTGCACTACAATTATATTTCCCTGGCGTTGGAGGAGAAGCTGCGGGAGCGCTTTCCCTTCGTGATCTTGTCCGAATGGCAGGGCGAGGTGGACGAGGATGAACGTTACGTCGCGGTGGGCGAGTAGGCGTGTACGTCTCCGTCGTTGGCATCCCTGAGTCCGCAAGGGTCGCGGGATTTTGCGCTGCTCTGCGCGAATCCGGGCTGCCGCCGCCGGAGGTGCTTTCGTGGGTCGATGTATTGGATGGGACCACGCCCTCCAGCATCGTACGCCTTGAATCGCCAGGCCGAAGTTGGAATACCGAGCGCCGCCTGCTGTTGCTCGGTGCAGATGAAGCGGATGAAACGGACGCCGCTCCACACTTCAAACGGCTGAGCAGGGCGGAGATCAATACCCTGAGCGAACCCGCGGGGCGCATTGTGGCGATGCGGCAATGGTATCTCGGCTGGCGAAGAGCCCTCCGGGAGCTGGATGCGCGGACACCAGGTTCGCACTATTTCAGCCCCCCGGGGGATGTTGCCTGCATGTTTGACAAGGAACTCTGCCAGCGGCGCGTCGAGGTGGCCGGCTGCGCCATGCCCAGGAGTCTCGGAGTGCCGGTGGGATTCGAGGATCTATTGGAGCGTATGCGCGCCGCGCGGTGCCCCCGCATATTCCTTAAGGCATGCCACGGTTCATCCGCATCGGGAGTCATCGCGCTGGAAACATCGGGAGGACGTGTGCAGGCATTTTCCACGGCACGGCTGGCGCGCGGCGCGTTGTGGAATACAAGACCTGGCCAGTGGGTGCGCGATTTGCCGGGCATCATCGCGCTGGTCGATGCTGTCTGCCGCGAGCGCGCGCAGGCGCAGGCATGGGTGCCGAAGATGGGATGGCGTGGACATTGCGTGGACCTGCGCATCGTTACCATCGCAGGGCGCGCCCGCCACGTGGTGGTGCGCATGAGCCGCACGCCGTTTACCAATCTCCAGCTCCGTAATCGTCGCGGAGACGCCGTGGAATTCGCGCTCGACCATGCCAAGGCGCTGGAGAGCGCAAAAGAGATGGCCGGGAAGGCCGCCGCAGCATTTCCCAAATGTCTCTCGCTGGGTGTGGATGTGGCAATCACCCCCGACGGACGCCCCTGGGTGCTGGAGGTAAACGCCTTTGGCGACCTGCTGCCAGGCTGCCTCGTGTATGGCTGGGATACGTATCGCTGGCAGACGGAGTTCCTCCGTGGAGTGGGGTTTCCGTTTTAGGACTGGAGAGCTGCGATACAGCGGGCGGTACCCTGCGCGCTCCTACGTTTCCTGAATCGGGTTATACTCGTCCGGATTATC
>JAYUWZ010000383.1:0-8485 GCA_043753265.1 Verrucomicrobiaceae bacterium | reverse complement strand
GCGCCCGGCCAACCAGCACGCGCTGGATCAGGGCATCCAGCCGCAGAATGTTGCGCCCCAGCACATCGAAAAGGTCGCCCGATGCCGCGATGGTCTTTTCATCAAGGCAGTACTTTAGCTCCTGGACGAGCAGCGAGACGGCATTGAGGGGGGTGCGGAGATCGTGAGCCACGAAGGCGAGATGCTCGTCGTGCTGCGCTTTGCGGATTTGCGCCTGCTCGGCCGCGAAGGATTGGACTGCCATGCGGACTGCCTCATCGATCCGATGATTGATGACACGCGCCGCCTCACCGACGACGTAGAAGCCGTGTTTCGCAGCGACCGTGGTAAAGGCCTCCCGTAAGAGGTTGTATTCCCCGACTACTTCGCTCACGTCTAGGCCATCGTAAAACCGCTGAATGCCGTGGACTGGGGGGCTGCCGCGAATGTGTTCCTCGGAGAGCGGTCCCTCGCGGTGCAAAGCAAGGTCGTGCACAATCTCAGCCACGATTCCTGGCATGTGGTCGGTGAGGGTGAGCTTATCGAGGTTCAAGTCGCCGAGCATTTTGTCGGCTTGCACCCTCCATTCGTCGATGATCTGCCCCTGGCAGCCATCAAGGATTGATGCGAGGTGCTCTGTTGAGCAGTGCGCGAGTGAGGACATGGGGTCGATTATTCAATAGCGAGCCTGGGATGCCATCACAATCGGTGATTGATTCGAAAGAGTCACCGAGAGGGTGGAACTGGAGTGGAGCCGGGGCTGGAACGAGATTGAACCGCCAAGACGCCAGGACGCCAAGTTGAACCATGAAGACGAAGGGATGGGATGGGGACGGGGATTTCTACCGCGAAGGGCGCGAAGAGCGCGAAGCATACAAGGAAGGAGTGGCTTGGGCTCTCGCGTCGGTGGGCTGCGATTTCATGGCTTCTTCCTTTGAAGTCTTGGGATGCTCTGATACGTTCCCGGCCTATAACTTGATATGAGTGAAATCGAATCTTTGCAGGCACGCGTCGGTGAAGTGGAACGCATTCTGGGGCTGATGGTGAAGGGGCAGGGCACGGTGCAAACAGTTCAGAACGGAGCGCTGCTTCGCGCGAATGCGCGGCTCACTGCAATGACGTCGCTGGTTCGCGAACTGTGTCTTCACGCCGGGCTTTCCGATGAGGAATTTGCCGGACATCTTGAACTCCGCACCGGATTCTATCATGATCGGTTGCTCCAGAGCATCCGCGTGAAGGACCCGAACCTGGCAGGGCGTGTCGATAACCGGGACCCGGAGGAGGTGTCCACGGAACTGCAATACCCACCGCTGTTTCCAGAGGATGTGGAAGATGGGGAAGAGCCTGAGTGAGGGATAAGATGTGAATCCCGCGCAACTTAATGATTGCTTGAATAGCACCCCATAAAGTGACCTGGGTATCGCAGACTGGCTTGAAACTCCACGGGGTCGTTGCATCGCTGCGCTCGCCCTGCGGGCTGACTTCGTCAGGCTTTTTGCCTTCGGCCATCTCCGCTTCGCTACGGTTCGCTCCGCCCGAATCAGTAGCCTAAAACTCCATCAGGATGACATCCGATAGAGGGTAAACACATACAACCCTTTCAGGGTTGGCGCTATCCATGGCCTCACCCAGGGTAGCTCGTTCCTCGCAACCCTGGGCTGATTGATGCAACGCCTTCGGCGTAGCGCAAAGGACAGCCTGTGGGGTGGACGCAGGTACGAGCACATTGAATCGCTCTTTCGGAAAGAGCGTTCCGCTTTAAGAATCAATGACTCCGGTGAAGTCCCTTACTTCTTTGGGGCCTCAGCGGGGACGCTTACGGGAGGGGTCACGGCTTCGACGGGCTTGGTGTTGGCGGGCGCGGGAGGCACTGCGGTGGCTGCGGGAGGCGCGCCTGCTCCGGGAGTTAGCACGGGTGCGGGAGCCGGTGCTGGGGGCAGTTTGATTTCCACTTTGCTCTTGGCGCGGAGCTCGTCGATGAACTTCCCGGCGGCTTCCTGCTTCTTCTGGCCGGTGAGGTGCTGGGTGATCTTTTCCTTGGCTTCCGCGAAGGGCTGCTTCGAGGCCTCTTGCTTGTCGGTGGCCTTGATGACGTGGTAACCAAACTGCGAGCGTACGGGCTCGGGGGTGATTTCACCCTTCTTCAGCTTGTATGCGGCAGCGGAAAACTCCTCGACCATCATGCCTTCACGGGGGAAGAAATTGAGATCGCCGCCGCGCTCCTTGGCGCCGGGCTCCTCGCTGAGTTCCCCGGCGAGCTTGGCAAAGTCTTCCTTCTTGGCGCGCTCGGTGGCGGCCTTTGCCTTGGCGAGGGCGGCGGTGGCGTCCTCGGGCTTGGCGTCGGGCTTCACCATGAAGAGGATGTGGCTGGCGCGAACCATCTCAGGCTTGCCGAAATGCTGCGGGTTGCCGTCGTAAAACGCCTGGGCCTCGGCCTCGGTGGCGTCCTTCACCTTGTCGGCGAGTTGCGTATCCATCCACTTGCGCTGGCGCATGCCGGTGCGAATCTCTTCCTTGAGCGTGGCGATGGTCTTGCCCACGGCGGCGAGTTGTTGGGTGATCTGGGCGTCGGTGATGTTGTTCTTCGTGCGAATCTGGTTCAGTTCCGCGTCGACCTCGGCGTCGGTCACTTTTGTTTCGATGCTCGCCTTTTTCACGATCTTGTCGGTGATCATGTCGTTGACGATGGAGCGGACGGCTTCAGCCTTGCGCTCAGCCGGGAAAGCTTCGAGGGGCATGCCTTGCTGGGCGAGACCCTGGCGGATCACCTCGTCGACCTCGCTGCTTTTGATGGACTCACCATCGACAATCGCGAGCACTTCGTCTGCCTTGGCTTCGGGCTTGGCATCCGCGGCGGGCTTTGCCTCCGCTGGGGCGGCGGGGACTGCTTTAGCGGGAGCTGCGGGTTTGGCCGGGGCGGGGGCTTTCTCTTTCTTGGCGTCCGCGCCAAATGCAGCGGTAGAAGCGGCGATAGAAATGGCGAGGGCGAACGAGCGTGTACGAGTCAATTTCATGGAAAAGGGCGGAGAAAGTGGCACGCTCCCACCCGGCTGGCGAGGGGTTTTTTGCGAATTGAATTTTACGGGAACGCGGTCGAGCCAGCCTAAGAAGCAATGCAGGACGGGGTTGGCGGGGTTTTTGAGATGGGAACGCGTGGATTACCGCGAAGGGCGCGAAGCAATTCAAAGAAGTTTTTGGAGTTCGCATTGATGGATACGCGCCGACAAGCCAACGGCTTGGTAAACTCTATACCTCGCTTACGATGTCATCCCAAACATTCCGTTTTCCACAGGGTCACGTTCCACTCGCTCCCCATCCTCAAAATTGACGCTTCAGCGTTGGGATTTCGACCAAGCTCTCAGTCCAGATTCATCTCTTCTCACGATGAACTGCCGTAAAGCCTTGGCATACTCATCCGCTTGAGCACGACTTGTCGCTCGCTCCCAGAATGGGGCAACCTCGGCAAGGAGGTTCTTTAGAGTTTCCATGAGTGCAGCATCACCTTTCGACTTGGTCTGAACTTCGTGAAGGGCCCTGATATCTGCGTTGAGTTGTTCTAAAAGAACCCACACCGGGTCATCGCGGAGGAGTCGGCCTCGCAATTCCACCCATTCCTTTTCTTGTTCTGCTGACAGGGCTGGCAACGCTTTGCGGTAATCATGTCGCTCCGTATCGAGAAGTGCCAGACGATCGTGAGCGGCCCTGAGGTCTTCCCGGTAATTGGGCTCCTTTGCCCACAAATTTAGGACGGAAATCGTCCAAAGTAGAGAAAGCAGGATAGATTTCATAATGATCCGTAAAAGGGCGACCCCTAAAAAGCTCACTCGCGGGTGGGACAGAGTCAACTCCGCAAATCCCTGCCAGCCTATTGATAAAGGAGGTAGCCTTTGCGGCGGGTGGTGAAGGTTTCCCGGGCGGGGAGCCATTTGGCGCGGATGGTGGCCAGATCTTGCTGCTCGCGGATGGCCTGGAGGGTGGGGGGATGGACGAGGAGCTTCTTCATTTTGTCGGGACCCCATTCGCTGGCGTGGAGGCTTTGGAAGGTGCGGGCGAGTTCCATGCCCACGTCTAGCGCATTCATACTGCGGCGATCGGTCACGAGGATTTTCACGCCTCCGCATTCCTTGCCGGCGAAGACACTGGCGGTGGGAGTGAAGCGCACGGGGACGAAGCGCACTCCATCAAGATTTGCGGCGTTGAGCTTTGCGGCAAACTGGCGGTCATTCACGTAGGGCGCGCCGACGGTCTCGAAGGGACGGTCGGTGCCGCGGCCGACGCTGACGTTGCAAAACTCGATGAGCCCCACGCCGGGATACAGCGAAGCGGCGATGAGGCTGCGCATGTTGGGCGAGGGATTTACCCACGGGAGTCCCGTTTGGTCGAACCACAGGCTGCGACTCCAGCCCTCGCAGGGGATGATGGTGAGGTCCGCGCCGAGCTTGCGCTCTTCGTTGAACATGCGGGCGAGTTCGCCTACGGTCATGCCGTGGCGTACGGGCACGTCGTGCCAGCCGACGAAGCTGCGCTCGCCATCGAGCATGGGCCCCTCGACGAGCGCGCCGCCGATGGGGTTGGGGCGGTCGAGCACGAAGAATTTCTTTTTCGCCTTTGCCGCGGCGGTGAGGCATTCGCCCATGGTGGAGACGTAGGTGTAAAAGCGGCAGCCGATGTCCTGCATGTCGAAGACCAGCGCATCGACATTGGCGAGTTGCTCGGGGGATGGCGCGCGGCCTTCGCCGTAGAGGCTGAGCACGGGGAGATTCGAGACGGCGTCGGTGGTGTCACCCACTTTTTCGTCGAGCTTGCCGGCGATGCCGTGCTCGGGGCTGAAGAGCGTGGTGAGCGTGACGCCCTCTGCTTTCGCAAGCAGATCGATGGTGCGGCGGCGCTGGCGGTCGATGCCGGTGTGGTTGGTGATGAGCCCCACGCGCAGGCCTTTTAGCGGGGCGAACTGATCGCGCACGAGCACGTCGATCCCCGTGAGCACGGGGGCGGTGCGGAGTTCCACGGGCTGCGGCGGCTCGGCGATGGTGACGTCGCTCGCGGGCAGCGCCCCGGGGACGTGGAGGAAATTAAAATCCGCCACCGACTCCGCTGCGAGCGTGCCGAGCGTGCGACGCAGGCCGAGCACGTTGCCGTCCTCGGTGGGGTGATTTCGGTTGCAGAGGAAGATCACGAATGATTGGGAGAAGGGATCGATCCAGAGCGAGGTGCCGGTCCACCCGGTGTGGCCGTAGCTGCCGAGCGGGAGCCAGCGTCCACGCGGACCGCTGAAGCCGGTATCGATATCCCAGCCCAGCCCACGCCGCGCGGCGAGATTGGGCGGGGACTGGACGCTGGTCATGAGCTTCACCGTCTCGGGCTTGAAGACACGCACGCCGTCGAGTTCGCCGCCACGGAGCATCATGCGACAAAAGCGGGCCACGTCCGCCGCGCTGCTGAAAACACCCGCGTGTCCGGCAACCCCGCCCATGCGCATGGCGGTGGGATCGTGTACGACGCCGCGTGCGGTGCCCCGGGTGGTGGGGGCGATTCTGCGGCGCAACTCCTCGGGAGGGTTGTAGCCGGTATCGTGCATGCGCAAGGGGGCGAAGATTTCGGCTTTTGCGAATTCGTCGAGCGGTTTGCCGGCGGCGCGATCGACGATTTCGCCGAGGAGGATGTAATTGATATCCGAGTATCGGAACACCGTGCCGGGTTCGCCTTGCAGCGTGGCTGCGCAAGCTGCGGCGATGCCTTTTTCGTAGCCCTCCCAGCCGCCGCCGATACCGGGTCTGGTGCCCGAGGTGTGGGTGAGTAAATGGCGCACGGTCACTGTGTCTTTTGCGCCGCCGGTGAACTCCGGCAGGTAGCGGCTCACCGGGGTGTCGAGCTCCACTTTTCCCCGCTCGATGAGTTTCATCACCGCGGGGGTGGTGGAGAGCACCTTGGTGAGTGAGGCGATGTCGTAGATGGTATTTTCCGTGGCGGCTTCGCGCCCGGGCTCCACGGCGCGATCGCCGATGGCCTTCTGGTAACTCACCGCGCCGTGCTCGACCCACAGGACACCGCCGGGCAGGCGTCCATCCGCGACGGCCATACGGATCGCTGCCTCGGCCTCCTTGAGTTTGGAGGGATGGAGCTGCTGCGCATGGAGAGTTCCAAGGAGCAACAGTGCGAAGAGGAGGAGGCGCATGATGTGCCGAGCGTCGCAGAACGCGGGGGTGGGATGCGAACACGAAAGTTCAGCCAGTTTTCAACTACTGGGATCACTTTATACCCAGCTGGAAATGGGAGGATGGCGTTAGAAACGCAATTTCAGGCTGCCGCCTGCTGTGGTCTCTGGTGGGGGAGGTGTGATGGGGGCTTCGTCTCCGAAGGGATTTGCCTTCTTTTTTGCCTCATCCTCCTTTTCATCCCTTTCGAGGTGAATGCCCTCGGTGGTGGTCTTGTCGACCCCGAGGTTCTTGTTGGCGACATCGAGCTTTTGGCGCATGCGACTTTTCGACACCGAGAGCAGCATGGCAGTTTCCTCGGTGATAAGGCCTTGTGAGTAGTTCTCCGTGAGCGATTGCTCAAACGTGCACCAGCCATCGGGGCGGGATTGCTCCATGATGTCGGCGTAGGTGCGATTTTCATTTTCGCCCATAAGCACGGCTTCGCGGGAGCGCAGGCTGCTGCCCATGATCTCGGGAATGAGAATGCGCCCGCCACCGATTTTCGGTGCGAGGCGCTGGCTCACGACCCAGCGGAGGGTTTCCGAGAGGCGCTCGCGCACCTGCTTTTCCTCATCCTTGCCAAACATGCCGAGCACGCGATTGATGCTCTGGCCCGCGCTGATGGTGTGCAGGGTGGAATAAACGACGTGGCCTGTCTCGGCGGCGGTGAGTGCGATTTCCATGGTCTCGCGGTCGCGGATTTCGCCCACGAGGATGACCTTGGGCGCCTGGCGCAGCGCGGCGCGGACGCCGAGGGCGAAGGTGGAGAAATCCTTGCCCATCTCGCGCTGGCTCATGATGGCCATTTTATGCGGGTGCAGAAACTCCACGGGGTCCTCGAGCGTGACCATGTGCATGGGCATGGTTTCGTTGATTTCGTTGAGCATCGCCGCGAGCGTGGTCGTCTTGCCGCTGCCCGTGGCACCCGTGACGAAGATGAGGCCGGTCTTTTCCTGAATCATCTTCCGGAAGACCGGGGGAAGCTTCAGGTCATCCATGGACGGGATCTTTGTATTGAGACGGCGCAGCACGAGGGCGAAGGAGCCCTTTTGCTTGAATATATTCACGCGAAAGCGCGCGAGGCCCTCGACGGCGTAGCTGCTGTCGCAGGACCCAGTGACGCGGATGTCCTCGAGGAGTCGGGGATTGTCACTCACCATTGTCCGCGCGATGCCCTCGGTGTGGCGTGGTTGCAGACCGGAGGCGAACTGGGTGCCGGGGACAGGCGCAAGCTTCCCGAAATTTTCCACGAGCGGAGGCTTGCCGACCATGAAGAAGAGGTCGCTCACGCCCTCACCCACGGCGAGCATGGCGCGGAGGAGGTCATCCACCGGCACGGCTGGAGCCTCGAACACAGGGCCGGTCGAGCCAATCACGGTGACCTTTGGGATTTCGAAGGAGGGCTCCGACTTTGACGGCTTCGCTTCTTTTGGAGCTTTTGATTCGTGGGGTGGCAGCACGATGGGCTCGAATGGCAGCGTAATAGCAGCCTGATGTGGCTTCGCCGCCTTGGCTGGCGTCGCCGGGGCTGCGGGCACTGCGGGCTTTGGATGCGGTACCGCGGCTACGCGGGATGCAGAGCCGGGCGTGATCATTCGGCCCTTTTCGTCGTATAGTGGCATATCGCAAAACTGCGGATGCAGTTTTCGTGCCTGGTGTAATGCAAATAGGAGTGGAACGAGGATTGCGTTAATCGATCGCAGATATGGCGAACGGTGGCTTGGACTGCGTGTGGCAGAGAGTGTAAAGGTGACACCGCCTTGGTGGGGGATTCGGTAGTAATATAAGACGAAAACTCGTGTGAGCGTGCTCAGTAATCCTGCTTAATGATCCGCAAAGCGAAGGCGGTGTCGCCGCTACGCTCTGCCACCGCACTCCAAGGCGTGCCGCTCGTTTCTACGCGGAAATAATCTACCCGATGTCTATCGCCCGCTTTTCTTCGTGCGATTTCAGGGCGGCGGCGAAGAGTTCGTGGCTCAGCACGGCTTCGTCGGGGGTGGCGCAGCCGAAGCGGTCGCTTAGGACACCGCAGCGTTCGGCGGCGAAGGCGGCGAGCATTTGCTGGAAGCAATCGGCGAAGCCGGCCTCGAAGATGCCGCCGGTGATGACGGGGTAGGCCACGTCGCTCATGCCGGAATCGTAGCGCTCCCAGATCTGCTCTTTGCCGCGGCGGAACTGCCAGACGGTCTTGGGCTCCTTGGTGGAATAGCGCACGCCGCCCTCGGTGCCGAGGACTTCGAGATACCACGTGTTCATTTCGCCGGGGGCGAGGCGCTTGGTTTCAATGCGCATGGGCACGGTGCCGTTGG
>JAYUWZ010000382.1:0-4041 GCA_043753265.1 Verrucomicrobiaceae bacterium | reverse complement strand
GGTGCTGCTGCCCGCCGCCGAGGGGATGGTCCAAATGGACAACGCCGTGGAGGAGAGTATCATCCCGCGTTCGTACAGCGGTCGAATCCTGGTGGTGGATGACGAGGACATCGTGCGCAACGTGTCATCGCGAATCCTGGCAGCGCATGGATTTGAGCCGATAGTGGCAAGGGACGGACGCGAGGCGCTGCTGATTTTCCGGGAGCAGCTCGGAAAGATTCGAGGAGTGCTGCTCGATCTCACTATGCCTAACATGAATGGCGAGGAGGCGTTCCACGAGTTACGGAGCCTGGACCCGACCATTCGTATTTTGCTGATGAGCGGCTTCAACGAGCACGAAGCAATCTCGCGATTCACCGGCAAGGGCCTGGCGGGGTTTATCCAAAAACCATTCACCCCCACCGCGCTGCTGGCGAAGCTGGGTCAAGTATTGGGAATTAAAGATTAAGATTTCTACCCGCAGTGACGTTAAGAAATCGAATCGATATGCACCCAGCGGCAAGCGCTCAGCAGTGGTCGGCCTTAGCCGATGAGCTTGGTGAGGAGGTCAGCGATGCGGTCGGCGTGGGCGTTGATGAGCTTGTCCTCACGGCCTTCGATGAGCAGTCGGATTTTGGGCTCGGTGCCGCTGTAGCGGAGGAGCACGCGGCCTGCTCCGTTGAGTTCATGCTCGGCGGCTGCGACGAGCTTCACGACATCGGGCATCTGGTCGATGGGGCGCTTCTCGCGCACCTTGAGATTGCGCTGGGCCTGCGGGTATTTCCGCAGGCAGCGTTTCAATTCACTGAGGGGCTTTCCAGTCTCCGCCATGATGCGCAGCACCTGGAGCGCGGCAACCACGCCGTCGCCGGTGGTGGAGTAGTCGCGGAAGATCATGTGGCCGCTCTGCTCGCCGCCGACATTGAGGCCCTGCTTCATCATCGCCTCGATCACATAGCGGTCACCGACCTTGGTGCGGAGGACGCGCCCGTCGTTTTCGCGGAGAGTTTCATCGAGGCCGAAATTACTCATCACCGTGGCGACGAGGGTGTTCTTGGTGAGCTCGCCACGTCGTATGCAATCGCAAGCGGTGATGGCGAGAATTTCGTCGCCGTCGACGACCTCGCCGCGCTCGTCGCAGAGCTGCAGGCGGTCGGCGTCACCATCGTGGGAGATGCCCACCTGCGCGCCGGTCTCGCGAACGATGCGGGAGATTTCCTCCGGGTAAGTGCTGCCGCAATCGGCGTTGATGTTGCGCCCATCCGGCTTGTCGTGGAAGACGTGGCAGGTGGCACCGAGTTCGCGGAGAATCCACGGGGTGCTCTTGTAAGCAGCACCATTGGCGGCATCCACGGCGACGTGCATGCCCTCAAGCGTGAGACCTTTTGGAAAGCTCGCCTTGGCATGCTCCACGTAGCGCCCGAGGGCGTCGTCGATGCGCTTGGCCTGGCCGATCTTGCCCGCGGTGGGGCGGATGTTTTCGATCTCGCCGCTGAACACAAGTCCTTCGATGCGGCGCTCGATGTCGTCGTCGAGCTTGTAGCCATCGTGCCGGAAAAATTTGATTCCGTTATCCTCATACGGATTGTGCGAGGCGCTGAGCACGATGCCCGCATCCGCCCGCAGCGTGCGCGTGAGGTAAGCGACGCCGGGAGTGGGGATGGGACCGAGGAGAAAGACGTCTACGCCCAGGGACATCACACCCGCGGCGAGAGCATTTTCCAGCATGTAGCCGGAGAGCCGCGTGTCCTTCCCGATGACGATGACCGGGCGCCGATCCGTGCGATGCGTTTTCGCGCCGGACTCGGTGAATACATGGGCGGCAGCGCGGCCGAGCTTCAGGGCTGTCTCGGCGGTGACGGGCTCCAGGTTGGCCACGCCACGCACCCCATCCGTACCGAAAATTTTGCGTTCATTTGCCATCGGTCGTCCCTCCCTTTGCTTTTTCGTTCCACTCGGGCAGTGAGTTGCCAGGCGCGCCGAGCTGGCTCTTTTTAATGACTGCCCAAACAAGGACCGCCAGCACCAGCGACACGAGCTTGGCGGTCAGGTTGTGTGTGAAAATTTCCCTCATCGTAGGTGCTGAGAAGTACCTCGCCCGGGCGCTTGCGCAAGCTTGCCGGAGGATTTTGTAATTTTGGAATAGATACGTGGAAAAACAAAAGCCCCGCTCTCTTGCGAGAGCGGGGCTTGAGGTTGGGGACTTTGTCTTTGGGGTTAAAGACTAGGGAATCGTCAGTTCGACGGTGCCGCCGGTCGTGATGCCGGGGAAGTAGCCCCAGGCACTGTTGCTCTTGGGCAGGTAGACGCCGCTGCCGGTGACGGGGCGGGTGATGCCCGGCAGTTTCACCCTGCAGCGGAACTTGCCGATGGTGGCCCTTACGCCGCCCCAGGAGATGAGCGCGCCGTTGGGCACCACGGGAATGCCTGCGGTGACGTTGACAGCGATGTCCAATGGGGACGCGAAGGTGGCACCACTGAAGGTGACCGTGCCAGCGCCCGCGAGTGAGACGACGCCGTCGTAGCGGCTGCCGTTTGCCACGAGGACGGTATCCACGCCATCGAGGTGCATGCCTTTGGCTCCGACGGTCTGCGTGGGCTTGTTCCAGAACAATTCACCGGTCACGTCCGTCCTGGGAAGGTCGGCTTTCACGAACTCGCCGCCGACGACGGCGGGAACGGTGAGGCCACTCTTTTGCAGGCCGTAGATGGACACTGTGCCGTTGTCGCTGATGCCGCTGCTGGCGCTGAAGGGCCGGCCGTCGGGCATTGTGCCCGCGACCTTTGCCGCGCCACGGGTGGAGATGTTCATGACGACGAAGCCGCCGCCCGGAATTGACGCTGCATCAATGCTCGCCAGGGCCACGTGGTGTTTCTCCGCGATGGGGCTGGTGACGATTGGGCGCAGGTTGCCGCCCAGGGTGTTGCCGACTGCGACAACCGCGAAGGTCAGCGTGCCATTGGCATTGCGGGTGATGGTCACGTCGCCAAGGAGCAGCGTGCCGGTGCCGATGCCGGTGGTGGCGTTGAACGAGAACTTCCCGCTCGCGCTGTTGGCACCCACGCGGGCCTGCACGCTGGCATAGCCGCGGCTCGATACCGCTGCACGTGCCCAGCCGACCACTGCGCCATTGCTGTCACGCAGGAGGCCGTTGTAGGTGGTGGCGTTCGCCAGAGGCGTGCCACCGAGCACTGTCACCTCGCCAATCGCGAAGGTAGCACCGCCACTTGCATAGTAAGTGAAAGGCCCGCTGAAGCCCTCGGGGACGATGACCGAGCGGCCATCCGCTGCGATGGTGATGGCGGGATTGCTCACGCTCACGATGATCGTGCTTGGGTCGCCATCATTGGCCAGAGGATAAACGGTCGAGGGACCGCTGGTGCTGGTCACTGCGTCCGCCACGGCGGCCGGACCCGAGGGGGTGGCCACGACTGTGACGGTGATGGTTCCTTCATTGGAGAACGCGGTGCCGTCGAACGCCTTGAAGACGAACGAATCGGATCCGCCGTAACCAGGCGCGGGAGTGTAGGTGTAGGCACCGGTGGCGGAATCCGTGATCACTGCAGTGCCATGGGCGCCCTGCGTGGTGATGGAATAGATGAGGCCGCTGGTATTGGGCGTGTTGTCCGCATCCGTCGCGCTCAGGAAGCCACTGTAGTCGACACCGAGTTGTGTGACGAAAGAGCCGTTTGCCGCCACGGGGACTGCGTTGGGCGTTTGCACGAATTGGGAGACCGTGGAGTTCGAGGAGGAGGAGCCTTCGAACGATACAACTTGGTAGTAGTAGGTCGCACCCTGGGTGAGGCCGCTCAGGACGAACGGTGAAGCGGGGATATCCGCTGTTTGGGTCAGGCCGGTGAGTTCAGGATTCGTTGCATAGCGAATACGGAAGTGCGTGGGCGCAGCTCCGAGTTCCGATACATCCCAAGAGATGGTGGCTGAGGTGGCATTTGGCGTGCCGGGTGCGGACGAGAGGTTCGTCGGCAGTTTCGGGTTGCCGACGTGGCCAAGGTAAAACGTCGGGATGGCAGCGGTCGTGGCTGGCGTCACTTCCTGTTCGG
>JAYUWZ010000381.1:0-1762 GCA_043753265.1 Verrucomicrobiaceae bacterium | reverse complement strand
GAAATCCTTCATCGCCCGCACGATTTTCGAGACGCGCTCGATCCCATCCAGCGATTGATCCAGCGCCGCTGGAATTTCCTGCAGCAAAAAGGGCACATCCAACTCCGCCGCCGCCGCTTCCGCCTCCTGCAAAAGTTTCTCGGGCACCGGCCCCGCCGCCGCTGCTTTCGCCACCTCCTGATAAATACCCAGCATCTTCACCACCCCCGCGAATGCGTCTTTCAGGAATCGCATGTTATCCCCCACATACTGCGTCGGCGTATTGATTTCGTGCGCCACGCCCGCCGCTAGTTGCCCGATCGATTCCAGCTTCTGGGCCTGGCGAAGCTGCACCTCGAATTCCTGCCGTTCACGCTCCATCCGCTTCCGCTCGGTCAGGTCATGGAAAATACAAAGCTCCACTTCGCTCCCCTGGATCTCCAGCTTCTCGCGAAAGAGCGAGACCGACTTCCTCTCTCCATTCTTGCGCGTCACCGCCGCTTCACCACTCAGGTGGCCCCCATGCACCGACCTCGTCTCTGTTTTGGTTGGTTTCGAGTTTGCCGGCAGCGTCCCACCGAAAATTTGCGCTGCGGAATGACCCAGCAATTCCTGCGCCGTGTATCCCAGCAGTTCCACCGCGCGCGCATTGCAAAAACTGATCTGCCCCTCCGCGTCGTAAATCATTACGCCATCCGGCAGCGCATCCACCAGGCAGCGAAATCGGTACTCACTCGCCCGCAGCGCGCTTTCATTTTCCTTCTGCTCGCTCAGGTCGCGCGCGATCACCGAGAAATATTCCACCTTCTCATCGCTCCGCCGGTGCGATTGCAGCACGATCTCCACCGGCATTCTCCGACCGGATGGCGCCACCAGCACGCTCTCACCCATCCAATGTCCTGTGCTCAACGCCGTCGGGATGATATGCCGCACCAGGTTCTCCGCCGCCGCCGGTGGAAAATAGGCCGTCAACGGCCGATGCGATTCCTCCGTCCACTCCAGCATCCGCTTCCCGATCGAATTCAAAAAATGAACCGCGAGACTTTCTGGATCCACAATCGCGATCAAATCGGGCGCCGCTTGCAATACCCGGAACAATTGCGTTTTGATTTCGCTCGCGTCCCGCCGCACCAACTCCTCGCGCTTCAGTCGGTTTTGCACCGCCGCAATCAGCGAGGCCAGCGAAAGCGGTTTCGGCAAATATCCATCCGCCGCATGTTCCATCCCCTGCAGCATTCCTTCCTGGTCGGGATGCCCCGTCACAATGATGAAGGGAATAGCTCCCGTCCGCCGATCAGCCCGGATGGTCCGCAAAAACTCGAAACCATCCCCACCCTGCATGCACACATCGCTGATAATCAAGTCGGGCACATGTTGTGAAGCAAGCGTCACCCCTTCGGCCGCACTCCCCGCCAGCAACGTCTCGTGCCCCTGCCGTCGCAATGCCGTCGCCATGCAATCCCGCACTGCAGGTTCATCATCGACGATCAGGATTCGGCCCATGCCATAACTATCGGAAAACGACGCCCATAATTGAGCTTCCGTTTTGCTCCCGCTCGACGCGCCCCACTTGATTCTCTCTCGAGCGCCAAAGATCCTCGCTCTTTCCAGTGGATCGCCGCTGACGCCCGGCCTGCCCGCACCGCGCAGTATATTAGTGGCCACCCGCCGCATCGCGTCCCCTCGCCCCTCGGAGGGGAGAGGGACAGGGTGGGTATCTCATTCGGTCCAGAACTTCCGCCGCGCGAAAGTTCTGACCTAATTCGACCCCTAACCTTTCTCG
>JAYUWZ010000380.1:0-8495 GCA_043753265.1 Verrucomicrobiaceae bacterium | reverse complement strand
TCTTCGGCGACGGCGACGATGGATTCTCCACCAACAATGGAGGCAACCCCGCCATCATCGCGCGCATCGCCAGCATCACCATCGGCGGCCAGATCTTCGGCACCGCCGCGGGCTCGCCCGATTCCTTCGGCATCGAAGCGGAACAAATCGGCAGCATCACCGTCAACAAAGCCAAGCTACCCCTCACCCTCGCCAACAAGGAGAACTTCCTCTTCGGCACCACCGGGGACGTGCGGGTGCGGGAGTTTTAATGCAAATTCCACATATACGAAGCACCCGCCGGAGAAAGCACACCACCCGTATCGACACCATGCAACCCGACCAATCTGAAAACACGCCGTTGATCACCCGCCGCCGCATGCTCGCCCTCACGGGTGGGGCGCTCGGGTTTTCGCAACTGCCTTCCTTGCTCGCACAGGAGCCGGCAAAACCAGCACAGGCAGCAGTAGTTCCCAAGAAGGACCCGTATGCGGACGCGGTGCTGGTGGATGGCGAACCGCCGATGCCGCAGGAAGGCTCTTTCTGCTTTGCAGTGCTGCCGGACACCCAGAACTACTCGGAGAAATTTCCCGATACCTATGTGGCCCAGACGAAATGGCTGGTGGAGCAGAAGGAGAAGCGCCGGATCGCGGGGGTGTTTCATCTGGGCGACATCACCAACAACAACGCGCCCGCCGAGTGGCAGAATGCCCAGCGTGCGATGAAGGTGCTGGAGGATGGCGGTCTCCCTTACTGCCTCATCCCGGGCAATCATGACTACAGCGCCAAGGGTGTGTGCTCCGACCGCACGACGCTGCTGAATGACTATTTTCCCGTGGCGGGTCTGAAGAAAATGGCGCACTGGGGAGGCAACTACGACAAGGAGCCAGAAAGGCTGGAAAAACAACTACCAACTGCTGGAGGCCAACGGGCGAAAGTTCCTCGTGCTGGGGCTGGAATTTGGGCCGCGCGCGGATGTGATCCGCTGGGCGAACGAAGTGGTGGGCAAACACCGCGATCGTGAGGTGATCCTGCTCACGCACGCATACATCTACTTTGACGACACGCGCTACAACTGGAAGGAGCACGGCAAAAAGCAGAACTGGAATCCCCATACCTACAAGGTCGCCCAGACCACGATGGATGATGTGAACGACGGGGAGGAGCTGTGGGACAAACTGATCGCGAAGCACGAGAACTTCATCCTAACGCTCAACGGCCATGTGCTGGGTGACGGCCTGGGCCGTGTGACGACCTCCACCCCCGGAGGACGGGCGATTCCGCAGGTGCTGGTGAATTTCCAGATGCGCCCGAACGGTGGCGATGGCTGGCTGCGGATCATTGAAATGCGCAAGGACGGCACCGCACAGACGTATGATTTTTCCCCGACTCGGAAGCAGAGGAACGAATCGGCGCAGAATCAGTTTGCGATGAAGCTGGCGCCGATTGCGTAACCGGAGGTCGCGCATCGGTCGTATACCAAGGGGTATTCTTTCGGAGGCTCGCGCTTTCCAAAATGGAATCCGCTCTCTACACACGCACGCCCGATGAGAATTCTTCGCCACAATCAGCCCGGATTTTCCAAGGCCGTCGCCGCGCTTCAGCGCAGCGCGGAGCCTGCCGACGAGGTGCGCAACACGGTTGCAGCCATCCTTGCCGAGGTGCGCAAGCACGGGGACCAGGCGCTGATTGAATACACCGAGAAATTTGGCGGGCCGAGGCTGAAGCCGGCACAGCTTGCCGTGACGGAAACGGCCACGGTGGACTCGGCCACGCGCAAGGCCTTTGCCACTTCGCACAAGAACGTCTTCGCCTTTGCAAAGAAGAGCCTGCGCAAAAGCTGGAGCAGCCGCAATGCGCAGGGCGCGGTGGTGGGTGAGCGGTTCGACCCGTTTGCCCGCGTGGGCGTGTATGTGCCCGGCGGCACTGCGCCGCTGGTCTCCACAGCGGTAATGACCGTGACTCTCGCAGCCGCTGCGGGATGCCCGGAGATCGTGGCGGTGACGCCCTGTGGGAAGGATGGGAGCATCAACACCGCGCTGCTGTATGCGCTGCGCAAGGCGGGTGCCACGGAGGTATATCGCGTGGGCGGCGCGCAGGCGGTCGCGGCGCTGGCCTACGGCACGAAGAGCATCCGGCCTGTGCAAAAGATTTTTGGGCCCGGCAGTCCGTGGGTGGTGGAGGCGAAGCGGCAGGTATTCGGCCACTGCTCCATCGACCTGCTGCCCGGGCCGAGCGAGATTTTGGTGCTGGCCGATGCGAGCGCCAACCCTGCGTGGGTCGCCGCCGACCTGCTGGCACAGGCCGAGCACGGGCACGGCAGCAGCATCCTTTTCGCCACGGATAGCGCCCGGTTGCTGGCTGCGGTGGAAAAGCAAATCCACGCGCAGGCGGCGACGCTGAGCAGGCGCGATCATCTCACCGAAGTGCTGGAGCAAAACGCGGCGCTGATTCTGGTGAAATCGATGGACGATGGTGTCGCCATCGCGAACGATTTTGCGCCGGAGCACATCTCGGTCGTGGCCAAAAACGAGGAAGCCATTGCGAAACGCCTTCGCACGAGCGGGGCCATTTTTCTGGGCGGCTGGTCACCGGTCGCCGCTGGCGATTTCGTGGCCGGGCCGAGCCACACACTGCCCACGGGCGGCGCGGGGCGGTGCTTCCCTGGCCTGATGTCGGACATGTTCCAGCGGCGGACGAGCATCGTGCGGCTGGACCGGAAGTCGCTCGAAAAGTCCGTGGAGACTATCGAGCAGTTCAGCAGAATCGAGGGACTAGATGCGCACGGACGCAGTGCACGGATTCGCTTTGAAAAGTAATTACTCTCCGAAGCGTGGCATTCCCTTTCTTTTGTGATTTGGCTGATATCTTCGAGGATTCGTTGCATCGCGGATTGCAAAACATCCGCCCTCTCACACAGTTCAGGTATTATGAATACCCGCCGAACTCCAAGGGTGCTGGCATGTTTGGTCTGCGTCACGGCGGGGATGATTGCGCCGGAGGCTCAAGCGCAGGGGCCACTGCCGCCTCCGAAGCCTGACGAAAAGGCTAAAATCGCGGGCGCTTGCGTGGCTGCGCCAGACCTGCCTCCCACAATGCGCTGGCGGGTGGGAGCCAGCAGGGCGCTCGCGGGAAAGCACTTTGGGATGAAGGAAGCGACGGAGAAAGCGGTGGTGCGGGGGCTGGTCTGGCTGCACGACCGCCAAAATAAGGATGGTTCCTGGGGAGATAAAAACAAGGGCGCGATGACCGGCCTGGCGTTGCTCTGCTTTCTCGGGCACGGGGAACTTGCGGACTCGCCGGAGCATGGAGCGGCGGTGCAGAAGGCTGTGCAGTGGATTCTCGTGAATGGCACGAAGTCCGATGGCCGCCTGAGCATGGATGAATATTTTACTCCACCGGGGGTATACGAGCACGGCATATGCACGCTCGCCCTTGGTGAGTATTACACGATGAGCAAAGACGCGCGTGTGCTGGAACTTTACAAAAAGGCCGTCGCCTACATCATCAATGGGCAGAGTCCGGCTGGTGGGTGGATGTATAAGTATGACCGAACCGCCAACGATCTTTCAGTGAGTAGCTGGCAGATCCAGGCGCTGAAGGTTGCGCATCTATCGGGGCTGAATCTGCCGGGTGTGGACCGCGCGCTCGACAAGGCTTTGGAGGCCCTCGCGAGAATTTGGAAGGGCAGCGATGGGTATGGTTATCGCGGCCCCGAGAATCGCTACAGTCTCACTGGGGCGGGCATTTATTCCCATCTCCAGTGGAATGGAGACCGGGGCGTGGTGCGCAAAAGCATGGAGTGGGTCATTGCCGAAACTGAGAAACTAAAGGGCCTCAGGTATCTTGGGGAAACAGCGGATCTTTATGCGTGGTATTATCACACGCAGGCGGCGCGCTTTCACGCGGGCAATGCGTGGACGAGGTGGAACCAGTGGTGCCAAGATGAGCTCGTGCGCGCTCAGAACCCGGATGGAAGCTGGCCTGCACCTGGCAGCAAAAGTCACGGCCCACAAAGTGAGGAGGGTTCAACAGGGCAGACTTATCGCAGCGCGCTATGCATTCTCATGCTGGAGACATATTATCGCTATGTGCCGCTGCAGGAGCGATAGCGCGGCGAGCGTCACTTTATTCCAAATCCTTCAGCGTTTTGCGGCGGGCTTTTTTGCTTTTGCTGCGGGGGCTTTGAAGGCGGGTTTTGGGGATGCTTTAGCTTTGGCCGGGGCTGCTGGTTTTGCGGCTGGTTTTACCGCTTTCCTCCCGGCGCTGGGGCGCTTTTTAGCGGCAGGGGCGGGCTCGTCTTCCACTGGCAGGATTGGGGGATTGCCGGTTTGCGCGCCGAGCATGGCCTGCAGGTCCAAGGCGGGCTTGGTGTAGCGAAAGGGGGCGGAGTAAGGGAGGCTGGATGACTTGGACATGGGGTAGCATCCCATGGCGGGGTTTGGGATGCGAGCGGTAAAGTAAGGATGGCGGTGATTATCGAGGGCACCCAGGCGCAGAGCCGGATACCGACGGCCAGTGGATATCCAACTCCTATCTCCAGTTCTCACGCCGATGTGAATCAGTCCCTCCACCCATTTCGGGACACGATAGAAGATCGCCGCAGGAACACCTATGTGCGCCTGCGGCGATCTTGTCCTGGCACAGCGAGGGGCTGACTCGCTGCTTGTTTTCCCGACAGCTCCATTTCCCATTGGAGCCTTGGGCCGTGGCTACTGCTGCTGGGCGGCTGCTTGTGAAGACGTGGACTGGAGTGCGGGCGTTCCGCTGCTGGCTTCGAGCCGAGCGATGCGGGCTTGAATGTCCGCGTCGAGCGCTGCACGGCGGGCTTCGCTGGCTGCGAGCTTTTCGGTGAGTGCGGCGATCTCGGCGTCCTTGGAGGCGGCGAGTTCCTGGATGGCGCGGGTGAGGACGGGGACGATGCTGGTGTAGTGAACCTGGTAGTATTCACCGGCTTGAACGACCACCTGTGGGAGAATCTCGCGGATTTCCTGCGCGATAAAGCCGAGCTGGCGGCCTTCGTCGAACTTGCGCTCCGGGAATTCATCGCGACGCCAATCGTAGCTCACCGGACGCAGTTTCCTCACAGCGTCGAGCCCGTAGCTGATGGGCTCGATTTCTTTCTTAAACCGAACATCCGAGGTTTCCGTGAGGCTGGCGCAGAAGATGGCGCCATTCACATGAAGCATGCCTGCCGGGGCCTCAAAGCCGATGCCCACCGCTCCCGTCTGGGTGACGTTGAGGCGCGGCTGGCCAGCCGTGTTGTCGAACACGGTCCAGTTCTGGGAGTTGAGACGACTTCCCATAAACCACGTGCGATTCGATGCGGTGGTAAAGACACCCGCGCTGCCGCTGCCGCTGGTATTTTTGATTTCCATGAAGGGTGCGGTGGCCGACTCGACGGTGAGGCTCCGTGTGGGCGCGCTGGTGCCGATGCCGATTTTTCCGTCGGCACTGGGAGCCAGGATGCTTCCACTCGTGGCGACGATGTTTCCGTTGAACGAACTCAGAGTGTTGAACGCCGTGATATTCGAAGCGGAATTGATATCTCCCCCGACGCTGATCTCACCTGTCCCGCCAATGGTAAGTGACTTGTTGCCCTGAATGATCACGTTGTTCAGAAACGTGGTGGTCCCTTCCACCCGGGCGGTTCCATTTACGTGAAGCTTTGCCGTGGGCGAATCGATACCGATCCCCACATTGCCGTCGCCGTTAGTAACGCTGGTAAAAAAGAACTTCTTGGCCGTAAGAACCATCCGGTCGTCTTCGCCATTTTCGCCAATGGAGACCAGACCATTGTCGCCAAACTGGACGAGTTTCGGGGCTCCATTTCCATCCGTGCCGCCGACTTGAATAGTGCCGGTCTGTGCGCCGGGATCGACTACGTGAAGCCTGGCAGCGGGGCTGGTCGTGCCCAGTCCGAGATTACCGGAGAATGTTGCGTTGGTTCCAGTCAGCAGTTCAGTGAAGCTTCCGGTGGTGCCGGACAAGGCGAGGCCGCCTGTATTGACGTCGAGTTCCAGCACGGCGGGGTAGCCGGTGGCAGAGCCTTCCTTGGAGCCGATGGTGCAGTTTGCGGTGCCATCGCTTTTGATCACGAAGCCAAACTCATCCGGGCTGTTGAGAATCTGCTTAATCTCATCGGTGACATCGATGGTCACAAAGTTTTTGGTGAGGTCCTTCGTAATGGGAATCTGCGCGAGGGTTGAACTGCTGGTGGGCGCCGGTATGGACGCTGTGATGAAAACCTCCTGAAAAGCGGATGTGGCGAAGGAAAGGTTCAGGTTCCCCGCAGTGGTGACCTTGGGGAGGAAGATCGTAATGCGGGCACCGCTCACCTGGCTGGCGGTATATCCTCCGGCTTTCACGCCGAAGTCGAGAAATGCGGCGCTCTTCGCATTCACCGGCAGGACGACGCCTTTGCCGGCGACCTTGGTGATTTTATTGGTGACCGTGGAGCCAAATGTGTCCTTCACCACGGGGAAGGTCTCCGCGTGGAGCGAGTGGAGCCCGGTGGTCGCCAGTGCGGCGAGGGTAATGATGGATTTCGTGAGAATGTTCATTGTGAATTGGATTGAGCGTTGGGCTGCGGGCGGACTGCCCGCCAATGGCCTCACCCCTCCTTTTCGGAACGCCGCGGAATTCATTACGCGGAATGTTCGAAATATTTTTCCCAAGCCTCACCGCGGGCCTGCGGGAGTTGGGCTCGTTGCAAGTTCGAAGACCCGTCCCGTGTGTTCCTGGCTCTCGACGGAGAGCAGGTGGCCGCTAGGGCTGAAGGCCAGCATCACCGGCGCGCCCTGAAAGCCCAGAAAGGTTTGCTCCAGTGTGGTGGTTTCGTAGTTCCAGAGTTTGACCGAGCCGTCGCTGGAGCCGGTGGCCACGATGGGGCGCGAGGGATGGAAGGCGAGTGTGGTGATTCCCTGGTCGTGTGCGCGGAAGTTCGTGCGCTCCTGCAGGGTGGCGGCATCGAGGATGCGGACGACCTGCTCGTCCCCGCCGATGGCGAGGAGGGTGCGGTCCGGCGAGACGGCGAGTGCATTGAGCCGCAGATTGTAGCCCGCGGTAATGAGCGGCTGGCCGGCATGGGAATCGAAAAGAGTGACTTCATCCCGAGTTTCGAGGGTCGTGCGTGTTTTCTGGATGATGGCGGCGAAGCGCGAGCCATCACCCACGAAGGCGGCGTTATCGCATTTGGCTTTCAGCGCAACCAAGGTTTCGCCCGTGGACACCTGAAAAACCGAGATACCATCCAAGGTCGAAACGAGCAATCGGCTGGCATCCGGGGAGAAGTCCGCGCGAGTCGCCCAGGTCCCCATCGGGATGGAACGCTTTTCCACCAGTTCGTCGTTCACCGTCTCGAAAATCCTCGCGAGGTAGGGCCGGTCACCAATGCGGTTTGCGAGCGCGACCATGCCTCTCTTTCGGTGAATGGCAGGGGCGAGGCATCCGCCGGGCAGCGCTGGCGGAAGCATCCGGGGTTTCCTGGGATTCGACACGTCGTACCGGGCGAGGGCGTATCCCTGTCTGCCGAGCATCATAGTATCGCTCAGAAAGCCGGTGGCCCAGCCTTGTTCGGCGGTGTCGGTGATGCGCGCGGATTCGATATCGACCGGGATGCGGAAATGCTGGATCGGCCTGGATGGGTGATCGCTCACGAGCGATTCGCCGGTATGCGGGTCGAAGGCGAACCGGATGCGCGCAACACCGGTATCGGCGCGGATTCCGAAGAATGTACCGCGCGCGGAAAAGCCCGCCGTTTCCCACAGCCGGCCGACGAGGCGGGTACTTTCGAATTCGCCCTCGACGCCGATCGAGAGGAGGTGTCCGTGCGCGGTCCACGCGAGCGCGCACACGGGCCCGCTGTGGAACCGCGCGCGGCGAATTTCGGCGCCGGTCGTGATGTCGAGGAGAATCATGTCGCCCGTGTAGAGGCCGAGCGCGAGCTTCGTACCGTCCGGACTTTTTGCCACGGAGACGAGGAAGGCCTCGATATTTTTGAGGGTCGCTCCGGTCGCCGAATCGAGCACCAGCAAAAAGCGACTCGCGGCCGAGCAAAAGAAGACGCGGCTGCCATCCGGGCTGAACACCGCGTGGTTAAAGATTCCGGACTGCTTCCAAGCGAGCGAACCATCGGCGAGGTTGAGCACACCGCCGATGGAATTGGGTCCGCTATCCCCGGCGATAGCCACGCGCTGGCCGTCGGGCGAGAAGGTGAGGCTTTCCAACTTGCTGAAAGGAATGGGCAGGGACTTTTCCTCTGCCCCGTCGCTGGTCCGAAAAATCTTGAGGGTGCGAGTGACCTGTTCGGCGAATGCGATGCGTTTTCCGTCGTCGGAAACCGCGAGGAAGGGGGCACCGGGCAGGTTGGTCTCCACGCGCCAGAGCGTGGAGCCGCTCCGGGCATCGAAGAGTTCGAGGGCACCCGTCATGCTCGCGATGATGAACTGACCCGGGCGATTCGGGATCGCAGAGGCGTGGCCTGTTTGCTTCAGTTCGCCGAGGGAGGAGTCCCG
>JAYUWZ010000379.1:0-8501 GCA_043753265.1 Verrucomicrobiaceae bacterium | reverse complement strand
CAGCAGCGTGAGCGTGGCACCGAGCAGGCGTGCTTCCATGCCAGCACCAGTGCGGTTCCAAAGCACGATTTTATCCAGCGGCACATCCGCGCCGAGGTCGACCTCCCACCATGGGGATTTGTCGTTCTCGGCATTGTGGCTCACGGAATCCTTTTCGTATTCGCCGTTGGTATTGCCATCGATGGCGCGGGGTGCGTCGCCGTTGTAGCCGGTGGTGGACTGCGTGGCCTTTCCCTTGCGCGCAAGGTTCTCCGTGCCGTTGAAGACCTGCACTTCCGCTAGGTGGAGAAATTTCCCGGCAGCGTGCTCCACGCGTACAAAGCGTCCCCGAGGCGTCACCGCTTTCGCGGGCACGAGGCGCACGTTCCATTCGCTCACCACGGCATTGCCATTCGGCGAGCGTCCGGGCCCCTTTGCGGGCAGGGCATCGTCCGGCAGTGCTTCCAGACGCAAAGCCGTGAAAGCCCTCAGCGGGCCGGGAATTTCGACGGTGGCGGTGTCCTTTTCGGGAGCAGTGCCACGTGCAAGCACGGCGCCATCGGGCTGGATCGCAAACTCCGCACCGGGCGTGGCGGATTTAGCGGTGGCGGGCTTCAGCGTCTGCCAGTCGATCTTGCGCGACATGCGCTCCTCCCATGAATGCTGCTCGGCCTCGAACTCCGAGGAGGTGGCCTCCGCCTTTTTCTCGAGCGCGGCCACCTCCGCTTCCAGCGCGGCTTTCTTGTCGGCCTGGGTCTTCGTGGCGATGGGCAGCCGGGGCGACTCATCCTCGCGATCAGCGTCCTCGCTTTGGTTGAAGATGGCAAAGAGCTGGTAGTATTCCTTGTGCGAGATGGGGTCGAATTTATGCGTGTGGCACTGCGCGCATCCCGCGGTGAGGCCCATCCACACTTGCATCGTCGTGGAGACGCGGTCCTTCACCGCAGCGACACGATACTCCTCATCGTCCGTGCCACCCTCGGTCTGGGTCATCGTGTTGCGATGGAACGCAGTCGCGGCGACCTGGTCGGTTTTCGCATTGGGAAGCAGGTCGCCCGCGAGTTGCTCCAGCGTGAACTGATCGTACGGCAGGTTGCGGTTGAACGCATTGATCACCCAGTCGCGATAGGGCCACACGTTCATCCGAAACTTGTCGGAGCCGTAGCCCGTCGAGTCCGCATACCGCGCCAGGTCGAGCCACATGCGCGCCCATTTTTCTCCAAACTGCTGGGACGCAAGCAGCCGATCCACCGCGCGCTCGTAGGCGCCGGGAGCCGTGTCCTTGGAATACGCGAGGAAGTCTTCCGGCGTTGGCGGCAGACCGGTGAGGTCGAAGGAAACACGGCGCAGCAGCGTGAAGCGATCCGCCTCGGGTGCTTGGGTGAGGCCTGCATCCGCCAGCTTTGCGGCGATAAAGTGATCGATGGGACCCTGCGCCTTGGCGCCAGCGGGGAGAGGAGGGATGGCCGCGATCTTTGGCTTTACGAAAGACCAGTGCTGGTCGTACTCCGCGCCTTGGGCGATCCATTTGCGAATGATCTCAGCCTCGGCAGGAGTCAGTGCCTTTTCCTTCTTCGGCGGCGGCATCAGCTCGTCCTCGTCCTTGGTGGTGATGCGCACGAGCACCTCGCTGAGCTTGGGGTCGCCGGGAACGATGGCCTTGATTCCATCCCGATCCTTTAGGGCGTCCTCGCGCACATCGAGGCGCAGCTTGGCTTCGCGGCTGTGCTCATCCGGCCCGTGGCAGTGGAAGCATTTCGAGGAAAGGAGCGGCAGGACGTCGCGGCGGAAATCGACCCTTTTCGCAACCTGCGCGCCCGGTTCGGCGAGGGCGGCGGCAGCAAAGGTCAGCAGAATGGTGGAAGCGAGTCTCATGGAACGCGGAGCGCGTGATAGAGTAACCGCCGGATGAGGGAAAGACTTAGGCGAGGCCCAAAGGTATCCCGGGAACACACCACTTTTGCCCAGATCAGGGAGTGCCTTTGCCTCACGCCTTTTGAGCCGCGACCAGAAGCTTGCCCCGAGCAGGCGCGAAGAGCACAATATCCCCGGCTAAATGGGCTGTTCAATAATCGGCGAGCCTTCATCCAACCCTCACTTTTGATATTATGACTCAAGAATGGATCATCCCGCTTCAAATCACCGTTTCAATCGGTAGCCCGGACCGGGTGCCCGAAGGCGACTCTCCCAAACGTGTGCAAGCGAGGGCTGCACTCGGTGTACGAGCCGCGACTGCATCGAAAGGGGTCACCGAATCCTCGGACCCCTTCATGGACAAGTTTAGCATCCCTTCCTTGAACCGGACGGATTTCGACTGGCACACCGCGCTGTCCCTCGCGCTGGCAAGCCGCCTGGCTTATGGTTCTGCGGGAGAGGTGGAGGTGACCACCAGGCAAACATGGGGGCTGGAGACCTGCGAGTTTGTCGAGGCAGACGATACCCAGTGCTTTGTCGCCACCTCCGCGGATGCGGTGCTGGTGTCTTTTCGAGGCACTGAAAACCTGGGCGACTGGCTGTCTAATCTGAATCTCCTGACCACGAGCCGTCCCTATGGAAAAGTTCACCGGGGCTTCCTCGGCGCATTTCAGGTGGTCGAGCAAAAGCTTCTCGATATTCTCGCCCGGTTTCCTGGTCGCCGGGTGTTGCTCACAGGCCATAGCCTGGGCGGCGCGCTCGCACTGGTCGCGGCGGCGGAATGGCGGAATAAATTTCAAATTGCCTGGGTCCACACCCACGGCCAGCCGGGTACTGGCAAAAAGGACTTTCAGGGTTTCATCCAGGGCCATTACGCGGATAACTATTACCGGTTCGTGAATGACGACGACATAGTGCCCATGGTGCCACCTGCTTTCAAGCACGCGGGCCGCCTCATTCATTTTACCGCCGAAGGCGATCTCGAGCGTGTCGCGGGCTCCTCGGTGGTGGAGTCTCTAGGTATCGAGGTCGGCGCTGTCCCGGTGGAGACACCTATGTTGTCGGAGGAGGAATTCGACCTCCTGCGTGCGCGATTGCTGCAGGAGCGCGTCGCAAGGGCTGGTGCTCCACTCACGGAAGCCAGCGTGGAGCGGGCGACGGTGGAGGCCGTTGGAGCCACGGCGACAGAAAGTCTGGAGGGGCTGTTCCCGAGTGTCTCCGACCACAGTATCGACCTGTATGTGGCTAAAATCGGTCGCAAGGCAGGTTTCTAGCTTACTGCCTTACAGCAGCCCTCCGCCTCGCTCCAACTCCAGCAGCCAGCGCTTCCGCTCAAGCCCCCCGCCGTAGCCGGTCAGTGTGCCGTTCGCCCCGATGACCCGGTGACAGGGGACGATGATGGAAATCGGGTTGCGCCCATTAGCCAGGCCCACCGCGCGCACTGCGGCAGCATTGCCGATGCGCTGGGCCAGCTCTCCATACGAGATCGTCACACCAAAAGGAATCTGCTCCAGCGCGTTCCACACGCTGCGCTGGAAAGCCGTACCGCCGAGCGCATCGCGGTCCACCGGCAAATCGAATGTCGTGCGGCGGCTGGCAAAGTAGTCCGCCAGCTGCGCGCGTGCCTCGGCGAAAAGCGCATCGTCGCGCACCCAGCCGTGCTGCTCGGCATCCACCGGGCCGTGGATGTGCTTTTCCATATAAAGCCCCGTGAGCCCGCGCTCTGTCCCGCGCAGGCGCAGGAGCCCGATGGGCGATTCCATTTCAGTGAAGCGAGTGGTGTTCATAAGATTTCATTTGGAGTGCGCGGCGTCGTGCAGTGTCTGCCAGAGATGCAGCGTCGCGTAGGCGCGCCAGGGCCTCCACGCGGCGGCGCGGGCCAACACTTCGCGTTCGCTCGGCAGCGTCGCGCCCACAGGCACCAGCGCCTTGCGCACGCCGAGATCGGAAGCAGGAAAGGCATCGGGAAACCGCAACGCGCGCATCGCCACATACTGCGCCGTCCATTCGCCGATGCCGCGAATCTTGCTCATCGTGGACACCACCTCCTCGACCGAGGCCACCGGGCCAAACGCCAGTTCGCCACGCCCGGCGGCGAGGCCGAGATCGCGCAGCGTCGCCGCCCGGGCGCGCGGCAGGCCGATGCCCGCAATCTCCTCCACCTCCGCTGCCCCCAGCGTGTCCGCCATGGGTGACAGTCTGCTGAGATAAGGAAACGGTGTCTCAATCAGTTCGCCAAATTTCGCCGCCAGCCGTGCCGCAAGGGTGGACGCCCCTGCCACGCTGATCTGCTGGCCCAGGACTGCGCGCACCGCGAGTTCGAAGGTGTCCCAAGCTCCCGGCGTGCGCAGGCCGGGGTGCAGTTCCACGCTCGGCGCGAGCAGCGGGTCCGCGCGCAGATGGGCGTCGATCGCCGCAGGGTTGGCATCCAGGTCAAACTGCGCCCGCAGCCGCGTCAGGATCGGCCACGAGACGCCAGCGAGCGCGGCGGGCAGGGTGACTTCCAGCCACGGCCCAGCTCCCGGCTCCACCTGCACCCAGCCCCGATGCTCTCCAAAGGCGACCGTGCGCGCATATAGCGAGCGCTCCGCATCCACAAATTCCACCCCCGGCACCGCCCGGCGCGTGAGATACTCCAGCAATTCACGCCACGCAAAAGGCGGACGATACGCCAGCCGGAGCCTCAGCGTATCCACCTTTCCAAGGTCCGTGCCCGTGCCACCCTCCCGGCGCAGCACAGTGGGGGAGAGCGCATACCGCGATTGAAAGAGCGCGTTAAACCGCCGGATGCTGCCAAACCCCGCGCTCAATGCCACCTGCGCGGTCGGCAGTGAAGTCTCCTGCAGCAGCTTCTTTGCAAAGAGCAGCCGCTCCGTCTGCATAATCTCCACTGGCGAAACCCCAAACGCCTTCACCATGAGCCTGCGCAATTGCCGTGCGCTGAACCCCGCGCGCAGCGCGAGCTCATCCACCGAGTCGCCCTCCAGCGCCCGCGCCCGGATTGCCGCATACAGCGCCTCCTCCAGCGACACCGCCGGCGAGGAAGGCGCCAGCTCCGGCCTGCACCGCAGGCATGGACGAAACCCCGCCTGCTCCGCCGCCGCCGCCGTCTCCACAAACAGGCACGAGCGCTCCTTTGGCGTCCGCGCCGGGCAAATCGGGCGGCAATAAATCCCCGTGCTCTTCACGGCGACAAAGAAGCGCCCGTCGAACCTCGCATCGCGCGCCGACAGCGCCTGGTAGCAATCGAAATCACTGAACATATCGCCGCATCATAGCGGCGAATTCAGCGAGCGCTGGCCATTTTCGGCCATGGAGATTTCACCGCTGCCCGACGCCACGCCTCACGAACCCTCGCAGCCGTCTCGCCGCAATGAACACCAGCGCTGCCACGCAAAGCACCACCAGCGTCCCCCGCAGATAAGTCGCCGCAGGCAGCGAGATGCCGATGCCCGTAGCCACCGCCACGTACCCCGCCACACACATGGGGCACTTCGGCAGCAGCGCGAGCGTCGCACCCGGCACAATCCACCCCGCGATCTCTCCGAGCCTTCGCCACCGGGACGCAGGCCGGCGCTCCTCCGCGCCGGCCCGCGTCTTGTTTGGGCAGCAGTTCACGCCCTCGCCTCCGCGGCTCCACAGCCGCATTTCGATGAAGGGGACGACTCCACCTCCGGCCAGTAAGGCTTGTCTGCATCGGCAAATGTATTGGTGTCATAGCGGTCATGATGCCGCACCCACTCCATCCCAAAGTTCAGCGCACCTTCGTCGCGTCCCTTGGGCACCAGATCCAGGATCCGGTAAATGCCCATCAGTGAATCCAGCCCGCGCGAATACGTGGAGTAAGTGTGAAATACATCCCCCGCGGCATCCTTGTAAAACACGCTCATCCCCGGCCCCTCCGCGCTGGGAAATTCCATCATCGTGTAGTTGTAGTGCACCGTCCCCTGCGCCAGCTCCTCATCGCTAAACGACACGTGGAAGTCCGCGTTGAAATCGCCCCCGTGCGACGACACCCAGTTAAACTCCCAGCCCATGCGTTCCTTGAACGCCTCGATCTTCGCCAGTGGCGCGCGCGACACCGCCACCAGCGTTACATCGCGCGCCGCGAGATGCGGGAGCGTGCCGCTGAAATGGTCGGACACCAGCGAGCAACTCGGGCAGCCCTCCTGCCATTCCGGCCCGAACATGAAGTGATAGATTACCAGTTGGTCGCGCCCGGCGAAAAGATCCGCCAGCGACACCTTGCCGCCACCCGGCGCGTCGAAGGTATAGTCCTTCTCCACCCTCACCCACGGCAGCGCGCGCCGCTCGGCGGCCAATTCGTCAAGGAGGCGGGTCGACTCCTTTTCCTTTTTCAGCAGCGCCTTGCGGGCCGCCAGCCAGGTCTCTTGCGAGACGATGGCGTGTGTTAGTTTTGTGTTCTGTGGTTTGGTCATCGCTGCATTGGTGCTCATAATTGTGTTGTTAGTTGGTGGCGGCTCCCGGGCATGGGGGAGCCCGCCATGGTTATGGGTTTGCTCACTTACATGGGTACGACGCGCGAGCCGCCCGAAGCCGGACACGCGTCGCTCAAAAAACTCCGGATTCCGAAAATCCGCGCCTCAGGCCTTCTCGAGAAACTCCGCGAAGCAGTCTGTGATTCTGCCCCATCCGCCAGCGTGGCTGTCGCGACGCTCCACCGTGTCAAAGCGCGTGTGCGTCAGCACGAATTCCGTCTGCTCCCCGCGTTTCAAAAACTCCACCGTGATCAGCGTCACCTTTCCCTCCACCTCGCCAAATTCCTCCCCGCTCCCGTCTTTTTCCCAGTCCCATGTATACACGAGCCGCGCCGGCGGCGTCACTTCGCGGAAATCTCCCACTGCCGTGAAAAATTCCCCGTCCTCCTTTTGCATCTGGATTCGGAATTTTCCGCCCACCCGCACATCCATGCTCGCAAAGGGAATCACCATTCCCGGCTCCGGCCGCATCCAGTGCTTGATGTGCTCCGCCGAGGTCCATGCCGCAAATGCCAGCTCCGGCGAAGCCTTCAGCAGCCTCCTTATCACGAGCGTTGCATTGTCCGGTTTCAGTACTTCGTTATTGATCATGGTCTTGTTTGGTTTGCTTGGTTTGAAGTTGGTCCAAATACGCCTCGAACTGATCCAGGTTCGCCTCCCAAAACTTGCGATACTGGTCGATCCACGCCCTCGCCTCTTGCATCGGCTTCGGCTCCAGCTTCAGCGAATGCACGCGCCCCTTGCGCCGCCGCTTCACCAGCCCCGCCTTCTCCAAAACGATGAGATGCTTCGACACCGCCGCCAGCGAAATCGCATGCGGCCGCGCCAGCTCCGTCACACACTCCTCGCCCTCCGCCAGCTGCGCCAAAATCCGCCGCCGCGTGGGATCCGCCAGCGCCCCAAAAGTGCGGTCCAAGAGTTTCGAAGAATGTTCAACCATTTGATTGAATATGAGCCACCGCACCGCCCGCTGCAACAACAATATTCAACAAAATGGTTGAATGACTATTGTGACTCTGACTTCGTATTTCTCTAGCCTTCCCTTAACGATGTCATCCTGATGGAGCCTAAGCGACTGAAGGACCCCGTGGAGCTTCATGGTTGCTCGCATGGTAATCCACCAAGTTGACTGCCACCGTGGACTGGAGCTCTTCCACGGCAGGCCGTGCCCCTCAAGCGAAGTCCGAAAATCGTCATAAAAACCTGATTCAAGAAACCCGCGAGGCATGGTAAGGAAATGCGCAAATCTCGGTGGATGGCGCTCTCCGAGCGGCATGGTAAAACACAACGCCGAAGGCGCACTTTCCTCATCACACTTTCCAAAACAGCCAGCCAACCAAACTCATGCCACAATTCCACGCTTACGCCGCCACCAGTTCCAAAGGCCTCCTCGAGCCCTACACATTTGAAGCCTGGGAGCTCGGCCCCGAGGAAGTCGAAATCAAAGTCACCCACTGTGGCATCTGCCACTCCGACCTCTCCATGCTCGATAACGACTGGGGCATGTCCACATACCCCTTCGTCCCCGGGCACGAAGTCGTCGGCACCGTCGCCGCACTCGGCGCGCACGCCAAAGGCCTGAAAATCGGCCAGCAAGTCGGCGTCGGGTGGTCCGCCTTCAGCTGCCTTTCCTGCCCCCAGTGCCTCGCAGGCGACCACAATCTCTGCCCCACCACCCAGGGCACCATTGTGGGCCGTCACGGCGGATTCGCCGATCGCCTCCGCGTGCAATGGGTCTGGGTGCGCCCCATCCCGCAAGGCCTGCCCATGGAAAAAACCGGCCCGCTCCTCTGCGGAGGCGTCACCGTTTTTACCCCCTTCCTCGCCTACAATATTTCCCCCACCTCCCGCGTCGGCGTCATCGGCATCGGCGGCCTCGGTCACATGGCCCTGCAATTCGCAAATAAATGGGGCTGCGAAGTCCACGCCTTCACCACCAGCGACAGCAAGGAAGCCGAGGCCAAAAAACTCGGCGCGCACTTCGTCCACAACACGAAGAACCCCGACGCCCTCAAAAAAATCGCTGGCAGCCTCGACCTCATCATCTCCACCATCAACGTCCCGCTCGACCTCGCAGGCCTTATCAACACCCTCGCCCCAAAAGGCCGC
>JAYUWZ010000378.1:0-4049 GCA_043753265.1 Verrucomicrobiaceae bacterium | reverse complement strand
ACATCAATGGCGGCATCTTTAGCGTGGAGTCAAATACGCTCGTGCAGGGCGCGGGCACCATCACCATCAACGCGGGCGGCACGCTGGGCCTCTATCTGAATCAGCCTGGCAAGCTCACACGCCCGATCGTGGCAGCGGGTGGCAGCATCCAGGAGTTGGGAAGCGGAGGGACCGCCACTGTGGATTCACCGATATCGCTGCAAGGGAACCTGAACTATGTGGTAGCCGGCGGTACCACAGTGCTGAACCAGATCGGCTCGATGGTGGAAACCGGCGGTCCGCGCACGGTGGATGTGAATGGCGGGGGCAGGCTCGTGCTGCTCGGGAACAACACCTGGACGGGCGGATTCAATGTGAACGGCACCACGCTCCAAATCGGTAACGGCGGGGCTGAGGGAGCGATTGGGACGGGGCCTTCGACGGTCAACGCGACACTCTTTTTCAACAAGTCCACTGACTCCATCATCAATGGCGACATGAATCCGGGCGGTCCGGCGGGGCAAATTCAAATGGCGGGTGGCGGCAGCATCACGCTCGTGGATGGGACGGACGTCGCAATTAACAATGTCATTGTGGGGTTGAACGGGGTGGCAGGAACCATAGGGGGAACCATCAACGTCGTCCCGGGCTCATCGCTGACCATCGGTGATACGCTGGCGCTCGGAAATTCGAATGGGGCCGCGCCTTTGACGCAAGGCGTGCTGACGCAAACAGGCGGTGCGGTTACGGTGAATTCGCCCGGCACCGATGGGAGGCAGTTTGTCCTCGGTCATTGGGGCAATACGCAGGGCATCTACAACCTTTTGGGAGGAACGCTGACTTCGCCGAACATTTCCATGTCGGTATCGTGGGATGGCGCGGGTACTTTCAATATGTCCAACGGAACGGCAAATGTGAAAGGGCTTCGCTTCGGCCACAATGCGGGGGTGTCGGGCATTTTCAATTTCACCGGCGGTGCGCTGGTGCTGGGCACGGATGGTATTTGGGAGGAGGTCACTGGCCGGCCCAATGACATCAATCTCGGCGGTGGCACGATATTCGCCGGAGTGAACACCAGTATTTTTCTGCCTGCGGAACTCACGGGCACGAATGGAAATGTGACCTTCGATACGAATGGGAACACGCTGGTCATCAGTGGGCCACTTTCTGGCGTGGGTGGTTTCACCAAATCGGGTGCTGGCCGGCTGGAATTGAATGCTGCCAATAACGCTGCAGGACCATTTGTCGTGGACGGTGGCACCCTCGCACTCGTGGGGGATCAGGCGAATAACCGCATTCCCGCATTCGCAACAGTGCAGATAAACAACGGCGCAACCCTGGAATTTGCGTCGACGAATCCCACGGCGTTTTTGGCGGGATATTCGCTCGCCCCCGGAGGCACCCTTACGAATGGAACAGGGGTGAATCACGTTCACATGGGTGTGGTGACCATGGATGGCGGCACCTGGACGACCTCGCCCACCAGCGGCAGCTACAATGGCGAGAACTACTACCTGCACACTGCGGTAATCGTGACCGGGGCGACAGCCTCGACCATCACCCAGCAGGGCGGCACTGCGGCAGACCGTGGAATCGGCTGGAGCGGCTCCGTACTTTTTGACGTGGCAAATGTGACATCGAGCCCGGCCTCCGATTTGATTGTCTCCACTGAACTGGAAGATTCGGATGCCGGGCCGGCTGCGCTGAGCAAGGCGGGGCCAGGCACCATGGAGATCGCCTTCGAGACGAGCTACAGCGGTGGAACCATCGTCGAAGCTGGCACGCTGCGCGTGAACAACCTCACGGGTTCCGGCACAGGCACCGGCAATGTGCAAATATTCCCCGGCGCGCGGCTCAATGGTGCAGGGAGCGTGGGCAATGGCGGCGCTGTGACGGTGAGCCTGAGCGGCTCGCTGGCACCAGGGGATGCCGTGGGCACGCTGACGTTTAATCTGGGCACAGGCTCGCTCGACATCAGCGCGGTCACTGCCGGGGCTCTGGAGTTTGATCTCGGCACAAGCAGCGACAAGGTGAGCATCACCACGGGCACACTTGCCATCGGGGCTGGCAGCCTTGAGTTCAACGACTTTGCCTTCTCGATGCAGGCAGGTTTTGGAGTGGGAGATTATCTCCTGTTCGACACCAATAGCCCGATCGTGGGTGCGCTTGGTGCGAACCTCACGGGTCCAATCGGTGGAAGTTTTTTGGGCACCATCCAGTATGCGGAAGGTACGAACGACCTCGTGCTGCATGTGGTCCCGGAGCCCGGCAGTACGCTGCTCGCTCTCACGGGTCTCGGATTCCTTGCAGCACGCCGGCGCCGTGAACGACGCTGAAATGTGCTGTGCGCGTATTCACGCTGGCCAAAGAATGTAATGCTCCACGGGTATTGACGCCTGCACCAATCTGATCACTCTGCCGCCCTTCATGAAATTCCTCGCCTCGATTTTCCTCGCAGCTACCGCAACGCTTTCCGCCGCCGATAAAGGCTGGAGCTTCGCCGACACGCCCGGTGCCCGGGATGTGCTCTTCGACGGCAAGGTGGTGCTGCGCCACATGAACGCCTTCGACGACTCCACGAAGGAGAAGCGTGCGGATACTTTCAAGACCTACACCCACGTGTTCGATTTTGCCGGCGAGAAGCCCATTACCAAGGGGCCCGGAGGGCGGTTTACGCATCACCGCGGGTGCTTCATCGGCTGGAATAAGACGCAGTTTGAGGGCAAATCCTACGATTTCTGGCACTGCCCCAAGGTGGCGCGCATGCACGTGAAGTATCTGGATGAGAGCAAGGCCGGGGTGGACTCAGCCGTGCTCACGAGCGTGACCAAGTGGCCGACGGAGGAGGGCAAGATCGTCATTGAGGAAACCCAGAAGATCACCGCCACCAAGCAGGCGTCGGGAGCATTGGTGCTGGATTTTGATTTCACCCTCGCGGCGCCGAATGGCCCGGTGAAGCTGGAGGGCGACGTGCAGCATGCCGGTTTCCACTTTCGCGCGGCTGAGGATGTGGTGGACAAGCAAACCGCCTACCTCAAGCCCGAGGGCGCGGTGGATAAAAAGAACGACACGTGGGAGAACTGCAACTGGGTCGTCTGCCAGTTCACCACAAACGGTCACCGCTACGCTGTCGCGCATTTCAATGACCCGAAGAACGCGAGCCCGCTGCAGTACAGCACCCGCGCCTATGCGCGCTTTGGCGCATTTTCCAAGACCGAGGTGAAGCCCGATGCGCCGCTAAAGCTGCGCTACCGCATCGTGGTTACGGATGCCGACAAGGGCACCGTGCCTCCCGTGGCTGACTGGCAGAAGCAGTTCGATGCCTTTGCCGCTGGAAAGTAGGGTCACAGCATTCTTCCCGGAATGAAACGCGCATTCTCCATCCTCATCTGGGTAATCGTCGCGCTACTGGGCGCGGGAGCCTATGGCGCCATCGCGTTCAAGCGCGGCGAGCCCCTGAACTCCGGCTACCTGCTTGTAGCGGCGCTCTGCACCTATGCGATCGGCTACCGCTTTTACTCCAAGTGGATTGCCGCCACGGTGCTCATGCTGGATGATCGCCGGGCCACGCCCTGCGAGATACACGAGGATGGGCGCGATTACGTAAAGACGAACAAGTGGATCGTTTTCGGGCACCACTTTGCGGCCATCAGCGGGCCGGGACCGCTGGTGGGTCCGGTGCTGGCGGCGCAGTTTGGCTATCTGCCAGGGGCGCTCTGGATTTTGATTGGCGTGGTACTCGGCGGCGCGGTGCAGGATTTCATCATCCTCACTGCCTCCATGCGCCGCGATGGAAAGTCGCTCGCGCAGATGGTCAAGGAGGAGCTGAATCCCTTTGCGGGGGTGGTAGGGACCATTGCGATCCTTTCCATCATGGTCATCATCCTCGCGGTGCTCGCACTGGTGGTGGTGATGGCGCTGGCAGATTCGCCGTGGGGGGTGTTCACCGTGGCGGCGACAATTCCCATCGCCCTCTTCATGGGCTGCTATTTGCGGTGGATGCGAATAGGAAAGGTGCTGGAGGTTTCCGCGATTGGCGTGGTGCTGCTGCTGCTCGCCGTGTGGGGTGG
>JAYUWZ010000377.1:0-1768 GCA_043753265.1 Verrucomicrobiaceae bacterium | reverse complement strand
TTCCACATGTCCGGCCCCTTTTCCCCCGTAGACCAGCACACTGCCAAGCGGGGCCTTGTAGGGATCGTTGCAGCGAATCTTCCGGAAACCGTATTCGTTGGTCAGTTCGTAGGCGGCTTCCTTGGCGTAGGCGGTGTCGGGGCGGGTTTCGACGAGGCCGGCACTGAGAAGCGCGTCCTTCACGTAGCGCCAGCACACTCCGCGTGAGCGGGACTTGGCACGGTCAGCCGCGATCTCGGCGGCGCGCAGCAAGCGCTTGTCGTAGCGAAACTTGGATGCCTGGGGGCCGAGGATGGAGAGCTTGCTCACATCGATCTTCTGCGCTGTCTTGGGGTTAAACAGCGACTTCTCTGCTGCCGTGGCGTGAGTTGCACAAAGGAAAAGGAGCGCAACCGCGACAAGGAGGTGTGCAGAGATTCGGGATAAGATCATTCGTAGGATATGTAGGTCGTTCAGGAATTGAAGGACGACAGGCTATGTAGCAGGTTGCGTTCGTCAAAAGCTATTTGAGGTATAAAATAACACAAAATTTCGAATCGAAGAGGGGAATCGGCACCGAGCAACGGTGCCTGAAACGCTGATTGCGTGGAGTTTATGAGTAGACACTCTCCCTGCGTTATTTGTTCAATTCTCGGCCTTTCGTAGCGGTAAATTCATTCCAAATCGGCGATTGTCGCTCCAATCACCTGTTCCTACTTTGTTGTTGTGACGCTGGAAACTCCGCTCGCTGAACTCAATTTGCTGCCGCCCACCCGCATGCGGCTCCTGGAGCGCCTGGGTGTTTCGACGGTCGGCTCCCTCCTTTACCACTTCCCCCGTCGGTATGAGGACCGCAACGAATTCGACCAATTCCCCTCTGATACGCTGCCCCATGCCGTGTGCATCTGCGGAGAGGTGAAGAAGACCGTGGTGAAGCGCATCCGGGGCTCCCAGAAGATGTTCGACGTGCTGGTGGAGGAGGAGAATGCGAGCGCCTTTGGGGGGCGGGTGCTGTGCCGCTGGTTCAACTCGCACTGGGTGGAAAAGATGATCGCGCAGGGTCACAAGATCGTCCTTTACGGCAAACCGAAGCGCTCGGGCTCGAATATCGTTATCGCCCATCCGGAGTTCGAGGTGGTGGAGGACGATGCGGATGAGAGCATCCACCTGCGCCGGATTGTGCCGATTCACGCGGCCACGGAGGGATTTTCGCCACGGCTGCTGCGCTCCATCGTATGGCAGGTGCTGGAGCAACTCTGTGACGACGAGGTGGAGCAATTGCTGCCGCCCAAGCTGGACGCGACGTCCCGGGCCTGGGCGCTGCGACAGATGCATTTCCCCGAGAGCTTTGCATCCCGGGACAAGGCGCGGAAGCATCTCGTGCTGGAGGAATTCATGGCGATGCAACTCATGGTCGCCACGAAGCGCGCCGAGGTGAAGCGCGAGCGCGGCGCGCCCCACAGTGGCCCGGGCGAGTGGATGCGGCACCTGCACGCTTCGCTTCCCTTTCCCCTCACTGGTGCGCAACAGCGCACGATTGCGGAGATTCGGGACGATCTCGCATCGCCGAGCCCCATGAACCGCCTGCTCCATGGCGATGTGGGCTCCGGCAAGACGCTCGTGGCCATGAGCGCCATGCTGCTCTGTGCGGAATCCGGCTACCAGGCCGCGCTGATGGCGCCGACACAGATCCTGGCAGAGCAGCACTATCTCAATTTCCGCCGTCTGCTGGACCCACTGGGAATCCGTGTTTCCCTTCGCACCGGCAGCCGCCGGGAGGACAGCGGGG
>JAYUWZ010000376.1:0-4053 GCA_043753265.1 Verrucomicrobiaceae bacterium | reverse complement strand
GATGTTACTGCTCCTATAGTGTATGTGAACTAAGGGGTGCCGGAAGACTATGAGTATCTGAAGAAGCAGGGGATCGACGTACGAGGCAAGATCGTGATTCATCTAACTAAACAACAAACCGGTCCAAAATTCCGTTGCACCTCACCAGGACATCCCCCGAAAAAGCCAAAGGGCTGAAAGCCCGCCCCATCTCTTCACTTCTTCTCATCCATCTTTTCCCCACCCCACCCTTTCACCAGTTTCAGAAATTCCTCCGCGGAGAAGTCCGTAAAGAACCAATCCAAAGAAACATTGAACTGCAGATTTTTGTCGGTCGGAATTTCCCCCGCGTGAAATGCAAGGGAGTAGGAACTCACGAACACACCTGCATGTTTGGGAGCCTCACGGATCGGTTGGGTATTGAGAAGCTTTCCGAGGGTTTTCCGCGTCCATTGCCTGAACTCCTTCATATGGGCCGGCTTGCTGATAAGATAGCTTTCGCTCTTTAACGTCTCCTCCTCTTCCTCTTCTTCAGCACCTTCTTCGACGGGTTTGCGAGGCTTGAATTCGATAACCTCATGGCGAAACACTGCAGAATTGATGGAGGCGATGACCCCGGGGCCAAACTTGAGCCAGCGATACTCACTTTCACGGTGTGGTGCTGGTCTGCCCATGAACTCCCCGGCCCAACAGCCCAAGGGAAGCGCCGCCAAGAACGCCAGAATGAGCGTTGCAGGGAGGGATGGCAGGGGACGTTTCGCTTTCATCCCGCGAGACTGTCATTTGCCCAAGGCCCCGCAAGTCGCAAGTCCTCTTCCCGAATCAGTTTTCATTCACAGAACCCTCTCTTCGTGATACACTACTCAAATGGGCGGACACAGCGGCAGGACGGAAAAAAGAGGCATCAGATCGGGCGCCGACCACGACCTATTCCCATTGCCGGGCACATTCACAATCCTATCGCCGTTATGGCCGATAATCCCCGTGTGCCCATTTTCATATCCCTCTAAAATGCATCCGGCTCCATCCAAACACCGCAATTGCCTCTCGCAGGCGGGACTGCGTATGAATAGGAAAGTAACCAGTGAAGCCATCTGCCTTTCCTCTCCGATTCCTCCGCGCGGTGGTCCCCCCGCCGCGCAAGGCCGTGGGCTGGAGGTTGGCGGTTCCCTTGGTCGTGTGGGCGGTGCTCGTGTTCGCGCTGGTGGTGGTTGCCGAGTGGCAGGGTTGGGTGCGCTTCACGGCAAAGTCCGCCTTTTTCATCCTGCTCGCCGCACCCTGGGTCTGGTGGCTGCACTGCACTGGGTGGAGCGGCCTTTCCGGCTGGCGGGCCCAGCTCGCCTTGCAGTCGCGTCTGTGGCTGCTGGCCATCTTCGCAGGCGTGCTGGCCGACCCACGCGCCGTGCGCCGGAGCGACACGCTCTCGCTTGTCTACGCGCTGGATGTGTCGGACTCCATGGGCGAGCGCATCTCGGACAAGTCGGTGGAGTGGATACTCAATACCGCCCGCAACAAGCCGGAAAAAGACGAGGCCGGCCTGGTGGTTTTTGGGCGCGACTCCGCGGTGGAGCTTCCCCCCCGGCAGACGTTTCCATTTGAAAGCGTGGCCAGCCGCGTCTCCCGCGACGGCTCGGACATCGCAAAGGGCCTGGGCCTCGCAGCCGCCATGCTTCCCGAGGGCAACCAGGGCCGCGTGGTGCTCATCAGCGACGGCAACGAGACCGACGGCAGCGTCCTCCCGGTGCTCGATGACCTGAAGTCGCGGGGCATCGCAGTGGACGTGCTGCCGGTGAGTTTCAATCTCGAAAAGGAAGTATGGCTGGAGCGCCTCGACCTCCCCAAGGTCGTGAAGAAAGGCGAGAGCTACGAGGCCGCGGTGCTGCTCTCTTCCCTGGCTCCCGGCAAGGGCAAGCTCCGCCTGGCCGAGAACGGCAAGGTCATCGCCGAGCGCGATGTGGAATACGGCGCGGGCAAAAGCCGCTTCACCCTGCCCCTGCCCGAGCGCGGCGCGGGCTACTACGAATACGAGGCGAGCATCGATGTGCCACAGGACGAGGACTCCTGGCAGAAAAACAACGTGGCCATGGGCGACCTCTTTTTGAAGGGGGAGAAAAAAGTGCTCGTGGTCACCGACGCCCGCGGCGACGCCCGCGAGTGGGAATCGCTCGTGACCGCGCTGAAGCAAAGCGAGCGCGTGGTGCAGGTGCGCATGAGCTACGAGATGCCCCGCGACCCGCTATCACTGCTGCCTTACGATTTGATCATCGTCCCCAACGCCCCCGCGGACGGCTTCGACGCCGTGCAGATGCAGGCGATGCACGATGCCATCTACAACCAGGGCACCGGCTTCATCATGCTCGGGAGCAAGGAAACGTTCGGCCCCGGCGGCTACCACCGCAGCGTCATCGAGGACGCGCTCCCCGTGAGCATGGACGTGAAGCAAAAGAAGGTGATGCCCAAGGGCGCCCTTGCGCTGGTCCTGCACACTTGCGAGATCCCCGATGGCAATAGCTGGGCAAAGGAAATCGCAAAAGCTGCCATTCGCGTGCTCGGCGGCGAGGACGAGGTGGGCCTGCTCAGCTACACGAACGGCGTGGACAAGTGGGAGTTCCCGCTCACGCCCGCAAAGGAATACGAGGGCAAACTCGTGCCGCTCATCAATGCCGCGGTGCCGGAGGACATGCCGGCCTTCAACAACATCATGACCATGGCGCTTAAGGGCCTCGTGGAATCCGACGCCGCGATGAAGCACGTCATCATCATAAGCGACGGCGACCCCGCCCCGCCCACGCCGCAGTTGCTGGCGCTCTACAACAAGGAGAAAGTCACCGTCTCCACGGTAGCCGTCAATCCCCACGGCGGGCAGACAGTCGACCTCATGGAGGCCATCGCCCAGCAAACCGGTGGCCGCTTTTACTACCCGAAGGACCCCGCGCAACTGCCGAGCATCTTCATCAAGGAAGCGAAGACGCTGAAGCGCTCGATGATCCAGAACAAGACGTTCTCGCCCACGATTGAGTTCCCGTCGCCGGTGCTCAAGGGCATCGATGCACTCCCGCCGCTCCACGGCTACGTCATCACCACGGCAAAGCCCCGTGCCAGCATCGTGCTCCAGGCACCGCCGATTGCCGAGGAAGTGGCCAAAGGCGACAGCCCGGACCCCGTGCTGGCCATCTGGCGCTACGGGCTCGGCACCACTGCGGCCTGGACAAGCGACCTCGCCCCCAACTGGGCGCGCGACTGGGTGGGGTGGGGGAAATACCAGGCTTTCGTCAAACAGCTCGCCACCGAGGTTTCCCGCGTGGAGACACGCAGCGACCTCACGATGAGCGCCGCCGCAGCCGGCTCGCAAGGCACGGTTACCGTTGAAGACTTTGCGCCTGCCGAGAGCTTCATGGAGCTCAAGGCCCGCGTAAGCGGCCCGCGCGGCGAGAGTGTGGAGGTGCCTTTGAAGCAAACCGCCCCCCGCCGCTATGCGGGGCAGTTTCCACTCTGGGGCAAAGGCCGCTATCAGGTCGCTGTGGCCGGCGTGAGCATGGCTGGCGATAACTCAAAGCCCCGCACCGAGCAGGCCTTCGGAGGTTTCTCCGTTCCTTACGCATCAGAGTATCTGCGTTTCAAAAGCGACCCCATCCTGCTCAAGCAAATCGCCGAGCGCACCGGCGGACGGATTCTCTCTCCCGCGGATCTCATGATTTTCAATCCCGAGCGCGGCCCACGCGAGAGCAGCAAGCCCATCTTCGATTGGTTCCTCATCGCACTCGCCTGTCTCATTCCGATCGATGTCGCAGTGCGCCGCGTGCAGCTCGACTGGACCGTCATCGGTGCATGGTTCGGGATTGGCCGGAAGCGTGAGTCCACCGCCACCATGGGCGCGCTGCTCGAGCGCAAGAAGCAGGTGAAGACCACCACCACGCAGACGGAGCGGCCAAAGCCCATTATCCTTCCTGCGGGTTCACAGCCCGCTGCGCCCAAGCCTGCGGAGAAACCCGCAGCCAAGCCCGCCCCGCAGCCCGAGACAAAGGAAGACGCTGCGCAGTCCACCACCGAGCGGCTGCTCGCTCGCAAAAAGAA
>JAYUWZ010000375.1:0-4057 GCA_043753265.1 Verrucomicrobiaceae bacterium | reverse complement strand
TCATCTACAGCGTGCGTTCGAGTTTCAGCGTCTCGTCGTCCTTGAGCTGATGCATCTGCTCGCTCAGGTCGAGCCACGGTTGCAACTGCCCGCTTTGGTAAGTGCGGCTCATCACCACGTAGATGCTCGTTTGCGATGCGCCGATGCCCACTGCTTGCGCACAGTCCCAGCCCTTGCGCGCGGCGAGTTCGTCGGTCACTTGCAGCTTTCCATCCGACCACGACAGCTTGCGCTGGAAATCGAAAGGCGCGGCCTTTTTCCCGGTGATGAGCATCTTCTGCAGCAGCTTGCGGATGAGGTCGGGGAAGAACCGCCCCACCGTAAACATCAGCACCCGCAGCACGATCAGCTTGAAGGTCGTCATGCGCGCGGCCTTGGCCCAGCCTAGCTTGCCTTCGATGGTGATGGCGTGCCCGTCGAGATCCACGGTGCTGCGCCCAATCATATGCGCCACCGCCGTGCGATGCTTTTTGCCCTCCACCGTCTGCACGCTGATCTGCGTGTCACTCAGCACCAGCTTGCCATTGCGCCACAGCTTGAAGACGCCGCCCTTGGTCAGCGCGAGGTAGAGCTCGCACCCATCGCGACGGTCGATCAGCAGGCCCGCGTTCTTGAAATACACACGCCCCGTGGGACGGGCGGGCACTGGCGGACGCGCCGTGTTCCAGTGCTTCCACGCGAGCAGATAGCTCCAGCAGTGATGCCCGAGAATGTGGTCATCCGCATAGCACGCGCCGAGTCCGCGACCGAGCCCCGCGAGGAACTGATCATTGATCGCCAGCGCCTCCGGCAGCCACGACCCCACCAGCTCAAAGCCGTGCGGGAAAAAGTTGTATGTGTTGCGGCTGGTGTATTCGCCGCCGAATGATCCATCCGGATGAATGAACTCCGAGGCAAATTTCACGCCTTTTTCAATGGCCGCGCGCAGCTCGTGCGAGGGCGTCAGCTCATGTACCTGCGCCAGCAGGCCCACGGTGAGCGTGTGGTAGCCGGGGTCCGCGCCCTCGTATTCCTGGAACCATCCCTCCTCATTCTGCCACTCCAGCACGCGCGCGATGCGCTTCGACTTCAGCGCATCCCAGCGGTCGCTATCCAGCATGCGCCCGACTTTCTCCAGGCACAGCACGATGAGCGCCTGGTGATTCGTGAGCCGCCCGCTCTCGTGGTGGTTGGCGAGCCAGTCCGCGCGCAACGTGAAAAACTCCACCAGCTCCGCATCGTGCAGCCCGATGATGTGGTAGGCCTCAATCGACGCCAGCAGCGAAAACGCCGCCGCGCCCGCCGCTTTTTCAAATGGGAAATAATCGTCGCACGACCCGTCCTTGTGCGCACTGCGCGCCATGTAGAGCAGGCCTGCCGTGATCCACTCGCGCAGCGCGGGTTGCTGGTAGTACGGGTTGTCCGGCAGCTCCAGCGAATACACCAGCGCCAGCGGCCACACGAATTCCGCGGCCATGCCGCTGGGAAAATCGATGATCTTGTAGTGCCAGTAATTCCGGTCAAAGCACCCGTAGGTGGGCGAGTGCGGGTTTCGATCCTGCAGTGTCAGAATTTTCGGGATCAGCGCCAGGGCCTCGGCGGCAAAGAGGTCTTGGCTATTCATAGTCCATTCGCTTGGTGCGGAGTTGGATGTCCTCCAAAAGTTTCCGGTTCACGGCAATCAGGTCGCCCACGAGTCCCACCACCCACAGCAGCACGCCCGTCAGCGCGCACACCGCCGCGGCGATGAGGCTGGGCAGATGCGTGCGCCCGCTATCCACAAAAAACAGCAGCCACAGCCAGCGAATCGCCAGCAGCGCGCCGATGCTGAAAGGGATCGTCCCCAGCCACATGAAAAATCGCAGCGGCTGGTAGGTCACAAAAATCCGCAGGATGGTCAGGATGCTGCGCTGGATATACGCCCGCATCGACTTCATCAGCCGCGACGGCCGCAGATACCCATTCGTGCGAATCGGCACACTCGCGATGGGAATATTCTTCTGCCCCGCCTGGATAATCGTCTCCAGCGTATACGTGTATTCCGAGAAAACATTGAGCTGCATCGCCGCCTTGCGCGTGATTGCGCGGAAGCCGCTTGGCGCATCCGCCACATTCGTATTGCTGGCAAAGCGCACCACCCAGCTCCCAAATTTTTGCAGCATCTTTTTCAGCGGCGAAAAATGTTCGATGTCCGTGATGGGCCGCGCACCCACCACGATCTGAGCGCGCCCTTCCAGAATGGGCGCTGTCAGCTTGGGAATGTCGTCCGCATTGTACTGATTGTCCGCGTCCGTGTTCACAATCACGTCCGCCCCGGCGCGCAGGCACGCATCCAGCCCGGCCATGAATCCCCGGGCGAGACCCTGGTGCGAGCCCAGGTCCACCACGTGATCCACGCCACTGGCGCGGGCGACTTCGATGGTTTTGTCTACACAACCATCGGCAATGATGAGCCACTCGACTTTGTCAAAGCCGGGCACCTGCCGCGGGAGCGCCCCCAGCGCAATGGCCAGGGTGCCCTCCTCATTGTGGCACGGGATTTGGATGATGAGTTTCTTCACAGCGTTGTAGGGGCGGATAGTTTTCAGTCCGGGCTACCCGTGGGAAGGGTAAACTTTTCGGGGTGCGATTTTACCGGGGCGGGTGATTTGTGATTTATGATGTGCGATTTATGATTTGGCGTGGCTTGGGAGATCGTTTGAGCATGAGATGGGGGGGATTATCGGCGATAACGGCGATGGAGGTGCAGAATGACGAATTTCGAATGACGAATGACGAAGTTCGGTGGAGGGGTGGTTGTCTGGGGCTTCCTTGGGTTGTACGGCCGAGTTTTGGATTATCGGCATTATCGGCGATGGATGCGATTTGGGTGGAGAGACTAGGGACAGATAGGTGGTGGGGCGGCCTTTTTTGGGGATGGGGTCCTGATGGAGTTTCAGGAGGTGGGGGTAGTTGGCTGCCAGCACTTGGGCTTCGTGGTTGGTGATGTTGTGGTTGTGGGCAAGTTTTCCCAGCGGCAGTTTGCCGCCGGAGCGGTCGAGGGTGATGAGAGTTCTGGCCAGGAGTGGATCGCGTTCCAGGTGGAGGCGTTCTCTTGCGGGGGTGAGGAGTTCCATTTGGTGATCGGCGTACCAGCGCATGAGGGCCACGGCGGCTGTGGCTGTTTCGGGCGAGATTTCTGGGAAGCAGGTGTGATGTGGGGGGAATTCGGATTTACGATTTACGATGGATGATTTACGATTTTGGGGTTCCGGCGAGGCGGGTGGATCGTTGGGGGTGGGGCCGCAATTATGGGACGGATCGGGCGGATTGGACGGATCTTGGGATGGGGCGTCGGATAGGTAATCTTCGGCATTTGGGGCTGGGCGGAGATGTGGGGGATAGAGGTTTTCGGGGAGCCATTCATCGGGGGTGAGGGCCATTTCGGTGGTGTGGAGGAGGAGGGCGATTCGCCAGGCGTTGCCGGCCCATTGGTGGGGGTAGTCGGGGATATCGCTCATGGTGGTTGCGGCCAGTTCGCGGCATTCGTTTTCGTAGGCGCGGAGGATGACCTTTGCTTCGTAGCTGGCGGTCATTCGGGTGCCGGCTTCGCGGCGGCGGAACTTGAGCATGGTTCGGAGGAGGGTTTTCCACTGATCGAGGGTTTTGGGGCTAGGCTCGGGGAGATCGGGCGGCAGGGATTTATGATTTACGATGTATGATTTATGATTTGGCGTGGCTTTGAGATCGGAGGTGGGAGGAAGCGCGAAGGCTCGCTTGAAGTGCCACGGGGTTCTTCCGTCGCTAAAGCTCCCTCAGAATGACAGGCTTTGGGGGACACGGATCCGCTTGAGTCGGGGATTATCGGCGATAAGGGCGATGGGTGGGAGGAGAGGGTGATGAAGCGGGGGAGGAGGGGGCTGTTTTGCAGGGCGAAGGGGGTGAAGATTTGGTTGGTGGTTTGGTGGTGGATGCTGGTGAGGATGGAGATGCAGGGGTTGTAGAGGTAGAGGTGCTGGGCGGCGGTGATGTCGAGGCGCGAACAATTCGTTCGTCAAAAAACCAAGCTCCAGGCGCAGGGCCGTTGTTTGTTAGTCAA
>JAYUWZ010000374.1:0-4058 GCA_043753265.1 Verrucomicrobiaceae bacterium | reverse complement strand
GGCGACGGGAGGATCGCTCGCGCGGAGCGCGTTGGACTGCGGTGGCAGCCGACACCGCCTTCGGAAGGGCATTGCGGGCAGGGAACAGCGCCCAAATCCAGATTATCGGCAATAGATGCGACAACCCCACTCGGTGGCCCGACGCTCCACGCCGGGTTCCAACGTGTGGCGCGCCAAAGTAGGCGAGGTTTCCCAACCTCGCGCGGGCGGGAATGACTGGCATGTGAAAGGCTCGACCGCCGCTCTCCACCCTCATTCCCGCCCCAGCGAGGTTGAAAACCCCGCCTACTTTGCGCTGCCCGTCACTCGGATCCTGGTGATTATCGGCAATAACGGCGATGGCTGGTGAAGCTTGCCTCGACGCAGAGCGTCGGGCCACCGGGTGGGTTGCCGTTCGCGCTGTCGCCATTCCATTCTCTACCGTCCTCATACTTATGTGGAATGTAGCTCAATGGGTGCCGAAATGCATCGGAAAACGCAGGCTTTCAACTCAGCCAACTCTACAGCTCACGCACGCGCACATCCGCGGTGAAGCCCAGTTTCAGGTCGTTCTTCGCGGCGGTCAGCGGGACTTTGACTTTTCCGATGGTGATTACGTTGATTTGCTCGGCTTCGATGCCAAAGGAATCGGGTGCGCCGCCTGCGGTGCCGATGATTTGCCCGCCCACTGCGATGCTCGCGATGCGGGCGATGATGGCTGGGTTTCCTGCGTTGCCGGTGGCGAGGGTGTCGTCGGCATCGCCAAATCCACCCGACACGCGGGCGATTCCGGCCACGATGCTGCTGGCGACCAGGCTGCCGCCGATTTTCACGGAGCCGATTGCGGCGTCGGGTGTGTTCCCGGTGAGGGTCACAGTCAGGCCTGCCCCGATGATTGCATTTTTCACATCGCCGCCGACGGTGAGTTTGCCAATGGCCACGCTCTCGGCGGTGGTGGTGGGAGCGGCGGCACCGCTTGCGAGTAAGAGTATTTTGCCAGTGTCGCCATAGGCCGCGAGGTCGCCGCCCACTTTCATGGTGCCGATGCGAATGGCATCGATGATGAGGTCGCCATTGGTGCTCACGATGCTGCCGCCGACGGCGAGGCTCTTGAGCAGCGTACCGGCGGAGTTCGCCCGCACGGAGGCCGACCCAAATCCCTCGCCTCCAATGATGCTGCTCTTCACGCTCATGGAAAGGGTGCCGCCCTGGCAAAAGACGGCGGCGGAATTAGTGCCGGAGCCACCAATGATGCCGCCACCGATTTTGAGCTGGGCGACATCCGTCAGCGTGACACTGCCAGAGTTATTGCCTGCACCGCCGATGGTGCTGCCGCCGATTGCGATTTTTCCGACGCCGGTGCTTCGGATGCTCAGGCTTCCGCTGGAGCCACCCTCGCCTCCGATCAGGGAACCGCCGACGGTGAGGGTCTTCACGCCGCATGCAATGAGGCCGGAGAATAATCCGCTGCCGCCGACGATGTCGCCTTTCACGGCGATTTTGGAAATGAAGCGCCCGCTAGTGGTATTGATGCTGGCGCTGCCCTGGCTGTCGCCGCCCACAAAATCGCCGCCCACGGTCAGGCTGGCGCCGTCGCTACCATCGAGGAAGAGCTTGCCACCAAAGTCTCCGGCGAAGGCCATGCTGCCAAAGCTGCTCTTGATGCGGCTGGCGTCCTGCATTTCGTTGCTCGGGATGAGCGAGAAGCCGGTTCCGGCAAACGAGGCTGCTTTCAATGACTTCAACCCCAGGCCGGGTCCGCTCTGGCCGGCAACGATGCGCTGAATGTCACCGCTGATAGTGACCGCGCCGATGTCGAGGTTGGTGGCGTCGATGGTGCCGATATTCACACGCCCGTCGCCAAGGCCGTTGAGCCGCTTGGCGGTGATGGTGATGTTCGTCCCGGCGAATTGCGGGTCGGCGAGCGTGAGCCTTTCGAGCGCCTGCAGGCTGCCGGCACCGGCGAGCATCCGGAAGTTCGATTCGGTCAGCGTGCCCTTGGTGATTTTTAGCGTCACGGCATCGTTGTCGATGTCGGTCCATGTGGCCGTCTTCCCATCGGCGGAGATCGTGGGTCCCGCTGCGTCCATCTGCAGGGTGATGCCGCTAAAGACCCTGGAGCCGTCCCCGATGGTGCCGACTTCCGTGAGGGCGGCAGTGCCGAGGTCGATGTTGAAGAGCTTGCTGATGCTGGTGCCGAACTGGCGCATCCCGATCCAGCCGGTCTCCGCAGCGCCCACGTCTCCGCCAATGTCGAAGCCGATTCCGACCGAGTTCCCGCTGACAAAGTTCACGCCGCCCAGTTTTGCCTTCGCGACGGGTTTCACGATGCCACCCGAGATATTCGAAGGGCTGCCGTCGATGTCGCCGATGGTGACGAGTTCGTCCGTCTGGAAGTTGTAGGCATAGAGCGTTGTCGCGATGCCTCCAAAGCCGCGATCAAACGCGAGGGAGGTGACGGTTTCGTCCTGGTTCGGATCGTTCAGACTCGTCCCGGAGCCTGCGCTACTGGTGCTGAGAGTGTGGTTCGCGTCCGAGCTATTTACCAAGTGTACCTGACCGGTGAGCGGATTCACATCAAACCCAAACGAGCCCGTATCCGCGAGCCCGCCTATCGAGATCGTGCCGTCCTGCGTGGCGACCCCAGTGACCGGATCGATCTGGTAAAGGCGCGCCGTGCGGGTCGCGCCATCATCCACGATACCCAGCGCCGCAAGCGTCCCGTCGGAAGCCCTGAAATCAATACCCGAGATGACTTCGCCCGCCATCAGGCCGGTGATCGCCACATCGCTCAGCAGCGTGCCGGGAGCAGCGCTATCAAACGAAACAAGCTGATTCACCCCCGCCTCCACCGCAAAGATGCGGGCAGGAACAATGCGGGATTCGAGTGGTTCGATGTGTTTGTGAGCGGAGTTCATTGGTTAGTGCCGCCAAGCCTGCCCAAACCCACAAAATCGCACCATCCGACTTTGGCCGGATAGGTTCCGCAGCCATCCAGTCGCGAATTTAAGATTAAGCTTTTGGACTTAAGAATGAGCCGGGAGGGAGAGCCCGCGCGGAGCGCCTTGGACTGCGGTGGCAACCGACACCGCCTTCGGCTGGGCAATGCAGGCAGGGAGAATCAACCAACCCCAGATTATCGGCAATAGATGCGACGACCCCACTCGGTGGCCCGACGCTCCGCGCCGGGTTCCAAAGAGAGGCGCGCCAAAGTAGGCGAGGTTTCCCAACCTCGCGCGGGCGGGAATGACCGGCGTGTGAACAATGCGAAAAACGCTCCACCTCCCCGCTCCCACCCAGCGAGGTTGGAAAACCTCGCCTACTTTCGGCCGCCAGTCGCCCGGCCACTGGCGATTATCGGCAATAACGGCGACGGGAGGGATCGCCCGCACGGAGTGCCTTGGACTGCGGTGGCAGCCGACACCGCCTTCGGAAGGGCAACGCGGGCAGGGAAAATCAACCGAACCACGATTACCGGCGATATCGGCGATAGATCGATGACACCTAAAACTTGCCCCGACGCAGAGCGCCGGGCCACCGGGTGGGTCGCCGTTCGCACTGTCTCCATTCCATTCTCTACCGTCCTTACTGATGCGGGGAATTTACCCGCATCGGGCGGGGAATTGCACCTCCGAAAAGCAGGGGGTTCCAACGAAATTGCGCGCACGGTGTCCAACCAACCGTTCGTTCTCGATTCCAAATGCTCTCAGGCTCGGGCAGCCGCCTACATCGCAAATCGTAAATCATCCATGGTAAATACCCCATGCGTTTCCTCCTCCTACTTATCTTCGTTGTCACCGCCGCTGCCGCGCCACTGTCCGACCAATCGACCCCGGAGGCGGTCCTCGCCGCGTTCGACAAGGCGCTCCTGGCCCGTGACGGCGCTGCCGCCGTTGCGCTCATGGCAGACAACGACGAATTCGAAAGCTTCCTCCTTCTGAACATCGACAAAATCAGGCGCACCGACGGCACCAAATCCGTGAAGCTCTTCGAGATCAAAATCGACGGTGACTCCGCCGTCGGTCTGCTCCAAGGCACCAGCCCCAAAGGCGACACGGTCATCACCGACCAGTGGTTCG
>JAYUWZ010000373.1:0-4063 GCA_043753265.1 Verrucomicrobiaceae bacterium | reverse complement strand
CTTTCCCGCAGAGCGTCTCTTTGTGGTGGAAAAGCCCGGCCCAGAGAACGCGACCGGGGCCGCCGATCAGCTATTGCGCAATCGCCTCGCACAAATCGCCTTTGTTTACGAAGAGGTGAGTCGTTTGCGCTACGTCTTCCGCCCCATAGAGGTGGTGAGTCTTGAGAGGGTCCCTGGAGTCAAGGGAGTCAAGGCTCGGCGAAAATTTATCGAAACTGTGGCTCTCCATTGGCAGATACGGTTCGATTGCGGTGAGATGCGGAGCCTTCCAGACATGGCGGGCTTTCGAACCGTGCATCTCCTCCTATCGGCCAACCCTGCGGACGCCATCACTCCTGAACAAGCATTGGCCCGCGAGCCGAAGAACGAACGTGCGAAGAATGCCGTTGTCAACGATACGGCGGACCCGGTAGCCGCTTATTTTGAAGGGCAGGGGGTCGCGTGGCTGAAGCTTTCGCCTTTCGAGCAGGAAAAATTAATGCGTGCCGCGCTCTCGCTGAAGTTTGAGCGCTATTGCGCACTGCGTGAATACGAGGATGAGGACGATCTCTCGACTTCGGAGGAGGAGGAACTGAGCCGCATCGCCTCCGATCTGGGCCCTTTGGTGGAGGCTGCGGAAGTCGGCTACCAGCGCTTGCACCCCGAGGCCCAGCAGGGTGGTGCTGCGGCGCCCAGTTTTATCGAAGACGATATGCGTGGCGAATCAGCCAACTACGACCACCTGGGAAGTGGTCGACGCGGTGAGGATTCGCCCGCGGCGCAGCTATTCCGTGCTCGAATGAAGCGGGTTAAAGACTGCTTGCGCGAAAACGGGTTCGCGAGTTTTGCAGAGCATCTGGATGCCTACGTTCAATCTACCGGCGCGAGTTGGAGCTACAATCCTCCGAACGGAATTGAGTGGACGACGAGCTAGCATTTGATTCGTAAAGGCCATAAAAACACCTATTCACGCCGCTGCCGGAGCGTGCTCCCGGAAGTCCCTTTCACATCACAAGGCCCCATTGCATGAGCGTATCCATTTCTGAAACAGAACTTCCCGTAGTTTCCCTCATTGTCAGTGGAGACTCAGCCTTCAAAGCCGCGGTGGAGTATATCTTTTTCGGCCCTCCGACTCAGCGCGAAAAGGCAAAGCCCAATAGCAATCCTCGATGGGGAGTGCTGCCCCCTTCGAGGGACTCAGAATCGTTCTGCAGAAATTGGATCGCGCTCATCCAAGCGGGGTGCCGGGAATTTGTCCAAATCGGCGAAGACAGCGACTTGCCTCCCGAAGTTGGCGGGCATCGTTTTCTCAAACCCCTCATCGGAGCCAGCCTTCATTTCGTGGCCAATTTGCAAGAACTGGTATCCTTGATCGCCTTAAAACAAAGTGCGCCTGCAGAGATGGCGAGTGTATTCTATTATCTTCAGGCAATGGTGCTACAGGGCCGCCTGGAACGATTCTCGCACGGACGGGAGAAGGATGTGGTCAATCGCTTTCTGGCTCCCGCGCGCTTGCTGGGGGCGGGGATCCGCGAAATTGAAAAGGCGACATGGAAGACTCTATGGGAATCCTTCACACAGGAAGTGCTCACGGAGGAAGCTCGGAAGCTCCCGCTAGGCAGGGAGTTGATTGCTGCGAGCGATCCCATTTCCCAGTGGCTCGCTAATTCTGAGCCCAAACAGCTGAATGATGAGGAACTTGAGCGAATGATGCTTATTTTCACGCAGATTCGCCTACTGGCAGGCCAGACCGCAAAACCAGGGCAACGCACTCAGCAGGTTGCGGAGGTTTCTGAGACGAACAAGCTACTGAAAGAGCCCGAGCCACTGAAAATTCTTGTCATCGATGACCACGCCGATGCATGGCGTCCGGTGTTTGACAAAATTGCGGCGCAAATAAAGGCGGCACGTGGCCACCTGCTGGAAATTGCCTACTCGTTGGAAGGAAAAAAAGTGTGTGGAACCGGAGAACTTGTAAGCGGGGGAGGCTACGACGTTGTAATTCTCGACGTGTTTCTAGGATCGACCAATGGGCTGGACATCCTGCACCAATTGCGCCGGGATTTTTCGCAGCTTCCTGTTCTTCTTTGGACGACGTCCCGTGATGAGGAAATAACCAGCCCTGCTGTCCTCGCCAATGGTGTTCTGCTCAAGAAAACGGTCACAGAGAATGAGATGCGGGAGGTTATCTACCGGTGGGCCTTGCGCGGCAGTGTCATGCGCAAAACGATACTCCCCAATCCCTTTTTCAACCATACCATCATCTCTCCGGATTTACGCAAACTCGCTGTGGATAGCCATGAGTGGTGCCTGCGGCAGTTGGATAGTTTCCACGCGCTCGATAACGTGTTCTTCCGCTATTTTACGGATCACGGAGGACGACACATCATCAAGTTGCTCGAACTTTGGGTGCAAGTGCTTCAGCCCTTCCTTGGACAAACAGATCACGAAACGCCTGTACTCCCTGAAGCTCATGATGAGCGGGAATTCGAAATCACAGGGATGTATTTGGCCGTGATGTGCCACGAACTTGGGATGTTCCCAATGAAGATTGGAGGCAGGGTGGAGGATTTCTCCACGGCGGGACAATCCTACCTCGAAGATGTCAGGGCGCTGCACGCTGTACGGGGGATGGTTCTCCTCGAAGATAGGGAACGCAGATTTTGGAATGACGACATTGGGGCTGAGTTGGGAAAACGACTGCTCGAATCGAATTTGGCGGCTCCCGAAATCTCCGAACATAAGCTTTCAGCGGCGGAACAAGAGAAACTAGAAGAGATAACCCCGACGATGGCGGATCGAGTGGCCGTAATGGTGGGATATCATGCCCGGGTATTTAAGAGTCTAGAAGCAGAGTTCTTCCTTAAATGGGATGAAAAATCGACGAATTCTCTTTCGTCCCATAAGAGCCTGTTCGAGCGGCTGAAGAAACTCAAATCCCCAACTCCCACTCTCTCGTCGGCAGATGCCGGCTTTGCCAGCGCATTCCAAAAACTGGACAGGAAATTCTCTTCCGACCCCGAAGCACGCGAGCGCCTTCGTCGACAATGCGCTTTGTTTCGCTTTGTGGATGCCCTGGATTTATCTCACTCGCGCAATTCGGCGGAGTTTCTTTCGGGGGAGCGTTTTCTTCACCCCGTTTCATATCGGGAAAGATTTAAGCGGGAGCTATGCGATATAGCTGAGATTAAAAACCGGCGGGTTCTTGTGAAAATGAATGTCTCCAAACCTACGGAAAATGAGGCTAGCACGCTCGCTAATCATTTAAATGACTCCGTATTGAAAAATGACAACGTATTGAAGAAGGCGGAATCGTTCAAATCTGGGATGATCAGCGATCCTTGGCTGCGTTCCCGCGAGTCCAAAGGGGATTGGACCCCACAAGATATTGCTCAATCACTGTTTGCAGTCCATAAAGACTTGGATGAGTGGCTTGTAGAAGTGTGGAAGGTGTTGATCTCTCGCTCGGGCGATGCTGCTTTTTTGAAAGACTTGCGAAGGATGCGTGTGCTGGATCCAGTGGAGGATTCCCACCCAACTCTTCGACCAGAAGGGGCGCAGATCATTGCCTGGATTACCGCAATTTCAGTGGCGGGGGAAATTCTCGACGAATACAGGGCAGTCTGCGACGTAAATTTGCAAAGTTACGTTCAAATCGGGAATTCCAGCTGGGTGTGGGAAAAAACGTCATGGCTTGGAAAAGTACCAAAGCGACTCTCTACGCTGCAAAGATTTCTCACTGCGGATAAGCCCGTTTAAGTCGGCATCTAATTTCAGTCGGAAATGGAGCTCTCTGATTCGTGAACGTGAGCACATGCAAAAAGATTCGGTCGATATTATGGAAGACCCGAGCAAAGCCAGGAAATTGCATCGGATGGGACTAAAAGGTATCGGTAAGCGTCACGCCATGCACCGTGGTTTCACGAGCACCTACGGCACGGGAGCATAGATGCCATAGGTGCCTATGTATGACATCTATGATGTTCTATGCAGCGGGACCCGGGTACGATGAGCCCGTACCAGCACGGCGAGGTCTTCGTGACCGACGACGGCGCCGAGACCGACCTCGACCTCGGCCACTACG
>JAYUWZ010000372.1:0-1773 GCA_043753265.1 Verrucomicrobiaceae bacterium | reverse complement strand
CCGCACCAATACCGCTCGCGCACTGGGTGAAAACCAATGAACCACCCCAGGATTCCATCTCCGTGAAAACACCGGACGACCCCGCAGGCCCGTCTGTGCAGTGGAGCACGGTGGAGCAGGTATTTGCTGCGCTCGAGTCGCCGCTGCTGGCGTATGCCCGGCGGTTGCTCGGGGATTTCAGTACGGCGGAGGATGTCGTCCAGGAGGCGTTTATGAAACTTCACAGTCAATTCAGCGAGGTGCGGCAGCCACAACCATGGCTCTACCGCACCGTTCACAATCTGGTGGTAAATCACCAGCGCCGGGGCAACCGGATGCTCCTGCTCGGCGATGAATCCCGGGAGGAGGAAACCAGCACGGCGGCAGCCACCGGAGATGAGATGGCGGATTCGCAGCCGATGCCGGATGAGCAAATCGCCCGCTCGGAAGGGATCGGGCTCGTCCGGCTGGTGCTGGAGACGCTCGATGCCCGGAGCAAGGAGATCATTCGCATGCGGTTCGACGAGGATATGTCCTACCAGGACATCGGCGAACGCATGGGCCTGAAGGTGGGGCATGTGGGCTACCTGCTGCACCACGCGCTGAAATCGATGGCCGTGGAACTCGCGAGAACGGAGGTGGCACCATGAATCCTGATCAACCACTCACGCCGAGGGAGGAATTGGAAATCCGCATCACCGCGCTGCTCATGGGGCAACTCCCGGCGGAGGAAGCTGCGGAATTGCAGGCGCAAATCGCAGCGGATCCCGAACTCTCCGCGCTGCATGCCCGGCTGAAGCACACGGTGGAGTTGCTGCGGGAGGCACGGACACTACCCGAGCAGACTGCCCCGGCCACCCAGTTGCAGCTTTCCAAAGAGCGCCGTGAAAAACTGCTGGCTACCTTTCGCGGCATCAAGCCACTGCCAACCCCGGCCACGGTGCTCGCGCCAAAGCCCGCCAGGAAGCCCCGCCGGGATTGGAGCTGGCCGATTTCGATTGGGCTGGCGGCGTCCATTGTGGCGCTGGTGGGGGGCGCGGTGGTGCAGTTTGGATCGACGAGGAAGAGCGCGCCCGATTCGCCACATGCGGAGTTTGTGGCGTCACCGGAGGATCGATTCTCGGTGTCTTCATTTGAGAGATCAACGGCTGACCCGTCCGGTCCGGCCGCCGAGGCTCTCGGTGAATCTTTGGCAGAGTCCCCTAGCCTTCCCTACGCTCGCGGAGCGAATGGCTACGCGGAGGTGGATACCAAGCGCCTGGCGACGATCAAAGTGCCCGAGCCGCGTGCCTGGACCAGCCAACCCGGTGGCATCCGCGTATACGCGGACGATGCATCGGAGCGGATGAAGGGGAGCATGTCGGCAGGTAGCAGCAGGAGCCTGGCCTCGGATGGACGAAAGGGAGGCGGCGTTTATCTGCCGTCCGTCGCTGACAAGAGCGAGCCCCTGTCAGCTTCGGCACCGCAGCTGCCCAGTGGGGAATCCCATTTTTTTGGAGGTGGAACGTCCGGTACTACACCCGCGCTACTCGCCACAGACGCTGACCGGGAGGAGAGCAAAAGGAGTGGCCGGCCTGCCAATCCCAGCCCGCCTGCCGGGCCGCAACCCCTGACGGACATGGCATCGAGCTCGGCAGCTTCAATCAAGGATTTGGGGGGATGCTGCCACCCCGCTGGAGGCCGACAGCGCTGGCTCCATATCCGCTGATCAGTTCAGAGATTTCGGCCGCAACAATCTGGCTCTCACGGGCGACGTAAAAAACCAGAACACAGACACGGACAGCATCGCCGCGA
>JAYUWZ010000371.1:0-4064 GCA_043753265.1 Verrucomicrobiaceae bacterium | reverse complement strand
CAAGCGCCGAACGAAAACCACGGTCCGCCTTGAACGCCGCCAATTGTTCGGTCACTCCGCGGAGCATGGCGTAGCCGGGGATTTTTTCCAGGATATGCCGCTCGACCAAAGTTTTGGTCCGCCGGCCAATCGCAGTCTTCACCGCAAGCCCCACGCCAAAGCAAATCGCCAGCAATCCTGCGGCGGCGATGATGCGGGGATAGCCAAGGCTGGCTGGCAACTGGTCGCTGATGGGCGACACGGCCCCCTGCAAAAAGCCCACCACCTGCAACACCAGCAGCAGGCACACCCAGACTGGCAGCACCACCAGCAACCCGCCAATCAACGTCGTCTTGAAGAAATTCATGAGCGATTTCATGCGCCGAGCATGCATGCCCGCCCGTGCAACAGAACAGCGCGAAAATCCGTCCCTTCTTTTATGCCCTCCGCAGAACCCGGATCGAAGGATATCACATCACGTGCGCGCAGCTTCATTTCCCAAGGCACATATAATGGCGAAATCCGCGCAGCCCTCCCGACCTCCAGTCATACCCTTGCCCAAGTCCCAAAATCCCCCTACCCCTCAAAGCGTTCCGAAGTCCCAGCCAAATCTTAAATCTTAACTCCTAAATCTTAAATTCCCCGATGCCCGCCTTCCTCTTCGATATCGGCAACGTTCTGGTCCGCCTCGAGTTCTCCCGCGGCCTCCGCGCGGTCGCAGCGCTGAGCGACGTGCCCGATGAAGCCGCGGTGCTCCCCCTGATCAATGCTGTGAAACTGCAGTACGAGGATGGCCAGATGCCGAAGGAAGCGTTCCTCGCCGAGGCCATGCGGCTGCTGCGCTTCCGCGGCACGCAGGAGCAACTCATTGCCGCCTGGCAGGACATCTTCAGCGCAAATACTCCCATGCACGACCTCGTGCGAAAGCTCCGCGGACGCTACCCGCTTTTCCTGCTGAGCAACACCAACTGCCTGCACGTCGACGGCCTGTTTCGCGACTACCCCATTTTCGAGTGCTTCAATGGCGCAACCTATTCGCACGTTGCCCGCGCCTCGAAACCGCACCCCACGATCTACGAAATAGCCTGCCGCGACCACGGCCTCATCCCCGCCGAGACCCTCTTCATCGACGACCTCGCCGAAAACATCGCCACCGCGCACTCGCTGGGTTTCCAAACCCACCACTACCACCCCGACCAGCACGAGTCCCTGCTGAAAAACCTGACTGCCCTGGGGTGGAGCTACTGAACGCCCAGCGGCGTCTCACTTCTCACTTCTCACTTCTCCACGTTTCACGTTGTCATTCCTCATTCCCACGCTGGACACACCCCGTCCCGCCTCGCTATCCACTCCCTATGAAAGCCATCCTGCTCTGCCTTTCGGCCATCTGCCTCCTTTCCGGTTGTGAAAGCGACCTGCCGCCGAACCCGAACCAGCCCTCCGTCGTGATGGGCAACAACAAGTTCCGCGAGGATGGCAATGAGCGCCCGGCGCAGCCTGCCACGGATCGTGAACAGAACGTCTGGTAGCAAAAAAGATGTCCGAGCACTCACGCATCGTCATTCTCGATTTTGGCAGCCAGTATACGCAGGTCATCGCGCGCCGCGTGCGCGAGTGCCAGGTCTACTCCCAAATCCTGCCGTACAACACCCCGGCCAAGGTCATCGCAAAGCTGAAGCCAAAGGGCATCATCCTCAGCGGCGGCCCCTGCTCCGTGTATGCCAAGGAGGCACCGCACCCTGACAAGGCAATCTTTGCCCTCGGCCTGCCCATTCTCGGCATCTGCTATGGCGTGCAGCTCATGGCGCATTTCCTCGGCGGAAAAGTCGAGCACAGCGCGCGGCGCGAGTACGGCCACGCCCAGCTCCGCATCACCCGAAAGTGCCCCATCTTCACCGGCGTCGAGGCCAGCATGGACGTGTGGAATTCCCATGGCGACAAGCTGACCAGGCTGCCCAAGGGCTTCCGCATCGTCGCCAAGACTGACAACGCGCCCATCGCCGCGGTGGAGGATCCCAAGCGCCGCTTTTACGGACTCCAGTTTCACCCCGAGGTCGCCCACACGCCGCGCGGCAAGGAACTCATCGAGAACTTCATCTACGAGGTCTGCAAGGCGCCGCCGGATTGGACCATGGGCTCCTTCATCGAGGAGATCTGCTCCGACATCCGCGCCAAGGTGGGCACCGACCACGTGCTGCTCGGCCTGAGCGGCGGCGTGGACAGCTCGGTGGCCGCAGCCCTGCTGCACAAGGCCATCGGCGACCAGCTCACGTGCGTCTTTGTAAACAACGGCCTGCTCCGGGCGGGCGAGGCGGAGAGCGTGCAGCGCATCTTTGGCGAGCACTTCAAGATCAAGCTCAAGTATGTCGACGCCAGCACCCGCTTTTTGAAAAAGCTCAAGTGCGTCACCGACCCCGAGCGCAAGCGCAAGATCATCGGCAACGAGTTCGTTTACGTGTTTCAGGACGCAACGAAGGCGCTCGCAAAGGGCAAGGACTCGAAGTTCAAATGGCTCGCGCAGGGCACGCTCTACCCGGACGTGATCGAGAGCGTTGCCATTGCCGGCAACCCGGCCGCCATGATCAAGAGCCATCACAACGTGGGCGGCCTGCCAAAGAGCATGAAGTTCAAGCTCCTCGAGCCGCTCCGCGAACTGTTCAAGGACGAGGTCCGCGAGGTCGGCTCCCAGCTCGGCCTGCCCAAGGAAATCGTGCACCGCCAGCCCTTCCCGGGCCCCGGCCTCGCCGTGCGCATCCTCGGCGACATCACCAAGGAACGCCTGCGCGTGCTGCGCGAGGCCGATACCATCGTGGTGAGCGAAATGAAGGCCAGCGATTGGTATTACAAAGTGTGGCAGTCCTTCGCCGTGCTCCTCCCCGTGAAGAGCGTGGGCGTGATGGGCGACGAGCGCACCTACGAAAACTGCTGCGCCCTCCGCATCGTGGAAAGCCAGGACGGCATGACCGCCGACTGGGTCCGCCTCCCCTACGACCTGCTGGCCCGCATCTCCGCCCGCATCGTCAACGAAGTGAAGGGCATCAACCGGTGCGTGCTGGACATCACCAGCAAGCCTCCGGGGACGATTGAGTGGGAGTAAAAGCTCCTAAACGAGCAAAGCACATGGAGTGAACCGTCGCGAAGCAGCCGAAGGCAAAAAGCCTGCCGCAGGCAGCCCTGTTGTTGTTTACCCATAAACCAAATGCCCCCAAAGCGGTTACTCCATCCCATGCACCGACTTTTCGCCCTCCTTGCCCTGCCCACTTTTGCCATGGCCCAGGCTCCGCAGCCTGCGGACCCGGATGCGAATGCCCCTGCGGCGTCGCCTGCGCAGAATCGACAGGCCAAGCAACTGCCGCCGCCCGGTGTCGCCATTCCTGATGTGGATCGCGCCGAACTGACCGCCGGGGTCGCGGAACTCGGGAAGGAGATCGCGGAACTGCGCTCGGGAAAGGTCGCGCCGGAAATGAGGGAGTTCCTCCCCGATGTGGAAATCTTCCACAAGGCCGTGGATTGGGCGCTTCGTTACAACGAGTTTTACAATGTGAAGGAGGTGGGCACGGCGAGGGAGCTTTTGAAGGAGGGCAAGGCGCGCGCGGCTTCATTGCGGGAGGGCACTGCCCCGTGGACCACCAAAGCTGGTCCGATTGCGAAGGGCTTCCATTCCCAACTCGATGGCAGCGTCCAGCCCTATGGGGTCGTGGTGCCGCCGACATGGAAGGGCACTGAGGATAAGAAGCCGCGCGCCACATGGGTGTGGAATCACGGGCGCAGCGAGACGCTGACCGAACTGGCATTCATCGCGCAACGAATGAAAAGCGCGGGCGAGTTCACACCGGAGGACACTTTCGTGATTCATCCGTATGGCCGCTACTGCAATGCCACGAAATTTGCGGGCGAGACGGATGTGTTTGAGGCGTTTGCTGCAGCCGTGCGGGCTTACCCAGTCAATCCGCAGCGGCTCGTGAATGCGGGCTTTAGCATGGGCGGCGCGAGCGCATGGCATCTCGGCGCGCATCGCCCTGGTGTTTGGTCCGTGACCCACGCGGGGGCGGGCTTTGCGGAGACTGCGGAGTATGCGGGAGTGT
>JAYUWZ010000370.1:0-1774 GCA_043753265.1 Verrucomicrobiaceae bacterium | reverse complement strand
CCTCCCGCCCCTCGCTTTGCTTCTCACAGTGCTCGCGATTCCATCGCCATGTGCCGACGCCCCGGCCCCTCCGCCCGCTGCGCGCGAACTCACGGTGCGTGTCACCCATGCTGGGCAGCCCGTAAAAGGCGCGAAGGTGTTCCTGAAAAATTCCATCGAGACGGAGTCGGGTTCCGAAAATCTCCCTGTAACCCCGGTGCTCACTGATGCGAAAGGGGAGGCGCGCACTGCGACGAAAGGCGAGCGGGCGATGATTCTCGTGCTTTCGCTGGACTTCGCGCCCAGCCAGAAAATCATCGAGTTGCCGGTTCTGGAGAATCGTACCGAGTTTGCCCTGGAGGTGGGACAGCCCCGGCGTCTGCGAGTCGTTAGCAGGGAGGGCGGAACTGCGGTCCCCAATACTACGTTGATGTTCAGTGCGGTTCCATCCGTCCATGGTTTCTGGGTGCTCCAGCTCAGTGAAAAGCCCACAATAGGTGTCACCGACAACAACGGTTTTCTTACCTGGCCCCATGCCCCGCGCGGCAGTGTCATTATTGATGTCCCCACCGTGACCGGCGGTTTCGGATCCTTCATTTGGGATGACAATGAGCCGGACAAAAAGGTGCCGATTCGCACCGAATAGGAGCAGGGTGTCATTTCGGCTGCACCGGGATGCTGAGATGTACGGTCATCCCTGGGCGCAGTTTGGGGTTCGGCTTTTCAATGATCGCCTGCACGGCAAAACCTTTCACCGAGCGGTGAATCGTGGCCACGGGCGCGATGAACGTAATGCGCGCTTCGAGTGATTCACGCGGGATCGCGTCCGCCCGCACCTGCGCGATCTGGTTGGCGACCACCTTGGGTGCATCCGCAGCCTTGATGTGAGCCTCGACGAGCAGTTTGGAAAGGTCCCCAATGGTCATCAGGTTCGTGCCGCTGTCCGTTCCTTCTGCCGGGACCACGAGCTGTCTCTCGATAACGCTGAGGGTGAGAATGGTTCCGGCAACGGGTGCCACAATCTTTGTCTCCAGCGGTGCGTCGCCTTCACTCTTGTCTTCGATCTCGGCAAGCACGTCGCCGGCCTTCACCTCCTGGCCGATTGCGACGTGAAGCTTCTTAATGCGCGCCGCGACCCTCGATTTCACATCGGTCTGCGTGGCGGGCTGAATCTCGCCAGCGACCTCGATGGACTCGGCGGCTTGTGCAAAGCAGCACGTGGCGAGGAGGAGGGAGAGGATGAGGGTTTTCATGATTGTTGCGCTGGCGGGTGTTGGTACGACTGGTCTTCGGTGTGCTCTGAAGGCTCCCACCCTCGTTGGGTGCCATCTTGGACGGGGGCGGGTTGGAAATGTTCAAGGGAACTTGAGCTTGGGGCGGGGATAGGCGGCGGTTTTTGCGCATCGGGCGGGGATGCTGGATGGACTGGATGGACTGGGAAGGTGGTTTGTTGGAGGGTGGGTAGTTTTTGCGCATTTTGCGCGGGATTGGTTGCGAGGCTGATCGTGGTGCGGGGGCGGCCGGGTTTTCCTGGCTCGGGGTCTATGATGGTGAGGAGGTGGGGGTAGTGAGTGGCCAAGGTTTTGGCCTGGCTCGCGGTGATGCGGCGGGTGTGCTTGAGCTCGCCGAGCGTGATTTGGCCGCCGTTGGAGTGGATGCAGTCGATGACGCGGGCGAGGAGGGGGTCGCGCCGGAGGGGGAGTTGGTGGCGGGCTTGGGCAATGAGTTCGAGTTGGTGCGCGGCATACCATTCCATGAGGGCGACTGCGGTGGTGGCTGTGGCGGCGGGGATGTC
>JAYUWZ010000369.1:0-8551 GCA_043753265.1 Verrucomicrobiaceae bacterium | reverse complement strand
TCGCGATAGGCGAGGGTGGCCACGTCGGTGGTGGCATAGTTGGCCGCGCCGTCGGCCTTTTGCACGATGGCGGGGGCGGGTTGCCACTCCTCCCTCTTGATGAAAAAGGGATCGTCTTTTTGCGGCAGGGTTTCATCGCTGAAAACACAGAGCGCGCCCTCGCTTTCGCGGGCGATGCCCTTTTCCACGAGCTCTGTCACGGTGTCGCGCAGCCAAGGATTGTAGAAAGATTCACCAAGCGTGACGTCGAAGCGGATGCCGAGGCGTGCGTAGATGGTGTCGAACTGGTTTTGCGAAAGGCGGATCATCTCCTGCCAGATTGCGAGGTTTTCGCCGTCGCCGTTTTGCAGCTTCACCACCTCGGCGCGCGCGGATTCCTCGGTCGCGGGGTCGGCCTCGCATGAGGCGTTTACCTTTTTATAAAGGCGTTCCATTTCACCAATGGGATCCTGATCGAGGGATGCTCGATTAAGATCGGATTTCCAGCCGATGAGCAATTTTCCGAATTGCGTGCCCCAGTCGCCGATGTGGTTGTCGGCCACGATGCGGTGCCCGACAAAGCGGCCTGTACGCGCGAGCGCATCGCCGAGGATGGTCGAGCGAATGTGGCCGACATGCATGGGCTTTGCGACGTTGGGCGACGAGTAGTCGATCACGTAGGACTTGGGCTTCGCAGGCACCGGAACGCCGAGGCGCGCGTCGCGTGCGAGCGCATTGAAGTGCGCTGCGAGAGCCGCGGGCTTGAGGCGGAGATTGATGAAACCAGCGCCGGCGATTTCCGGTGCGTCGCAGATGTCGCTCACCTCGAGCTTGGCAATAATCTCATGGGCGAGCGCACGGGGATTGCCACGGCGTACCTTGGCGAGCTGCATCGCGATGTTGGATTGGTAGTCGCCGAAGCGGGAGTCCGTTGCCGATTGCACGGTGACAATCACGCCGCTGCTGTCGCCGACTGCCGCGCGAAGCCGCGCCTCAAGAGTTTGCTGGATGGTGTCCATGAAAGTGGACGCTCCCTTTACCCTCAAAGCGGGCGGATTGGCACCAAAGAATTTTACGGGCCAAACGTCCAACGTCCAACATTCAACATCCAACGCCCAATAAAGGCGCAGGTCGGAGCGAGTTGGGAGAGAGGTTGGACTCTGCGCAACGGAGCTTACTCCAGCGAAGCCAACCCATGCCGAATTGCAAAACGCGTGAGTGCTACAGCGTCGTGGAGGCGGAGCTTTTGCGAGATATTGCCCCGGTGCGCTTCCACGGTTTTTACGGAAATACCCGTGCGGTCCGCGATCTCCTTGGAGCTGAGTCCCTCGGCAACGAGCTTCAGCACGTCGCGCTCGCGCTCGGTGAGGAGGTCGCCAGCCAGCGCGCCCTCGGCACGCTCGCTCATTTCATTGGCGTGCTTGGTCACAAAGCTGATGCCACTCATCACCGCGCGCAGGGCGTCGCGGAAATCCTGGAGAGTGTCCTCCTTGTGGACGAATCCGTGCGGCTTTGCGTGCAGCGCCTCTGCCACGAGCTCGTCGCTGGTGGTGCCGCTGTAGATAAGAAGGCGGGTGTCCTTGGAAATTGTGCGAAGCTTGCGCACGACCTCAATCCCATTGAGCCCTGGGAGCAGGAGGTCGAGCACGACGAGCTTGGGCTTGAGTTCCAGCACCTTCTCGATGGCGGCGGTGCCGGAGGACACCTGCCCAATCACTTCGTAAGGGCCCTCGCGTGGGATCATGTAAGCCAGCATCTGCCTGATGGAGGTATGATCATCCGCAATCAAAACGGTTTCCCGTTTCTGAAAGTCCCGCTTTGCCGTAGGTGCGGCTTGTTCTGGTGCTACGGTGGTCATGAAACCGGCCTTAAAATCGAATTTGGACCGGGCTAAAATCCAAAGACGCAATGGCCGCCCTTCGGATCGCATGTCGATGCAATGGTGACAAGTGCGTTTTACGCAAATTCGATAAGCATTTTGCAGGATACGGGCGTTTCAAGGGTATGAATGGGATCGTGAAAATGGGTAATCCTGGAGTTTTGAGTAAGCTTTCCAGTGCTCGATGGGTACGCGGCAATTTTGTCATTCGTCTTTTCCGCGAGAGCGCTGCTAGCGTGCCAGCGACTTGATGCCCGATTTTTCATTTACCTTTCTCGGCACGGGCACTTCGCAAGGAGTGCCCATGATTGGCTGCGATTGCGCGGTATGTAACTCCTCGGATCCTCGTGACAAACGGACGCGCTGCTCCGTCTACGTTGACACGCCGGAGACTGCGTTTGTGATCGATACAGGCCCGGACTTTCGCATGCAGGCGCTGCGCGAGCGCTTGCGCAGGGCTGATGCGGTGATTTTCACCCATCCGCACACCGACCACATCATGGGGTTCGACGATATGCGCGCCTTTTGCAACGGGGGGCGCGAGCTGCCCGTGTATGCCTCGCCGGCGACGCTCGAGGTTATCCTGCGCGTGTATGGGTTTGCCTTCGATGGGAAGAATCGCTTTCCCGGGTACCTGAACCCCGTGCCGAAGGAAATCAGCGGCCCGTTTTTCCTCGGGGATACCCAACTCGTGCCGCTGCCCGCGCCGCATGGCCGGGTGATGACCACGGGGTTTCTGTTCATTCGCGGAGGACGCAAGCTGCTGGCCTATTTCCCCGACTGCAAAGACATCCCGGCTCCGGCCCGGGAGGCGATTGCGGGGGTGGAGGTGCTGATTGTCGATGCGCTGCGCCGCAAGGAGCACCCGACGCACATGAATGTGGAAGAGGCACTGGCGGTGGCGCAGGATATCCAGGCAAGCCAGACGTGGTTCACGCATCTTTGCCACGATCTCGCGCATGAGGAATTGGAGGCCACGCTTCCCCCCGGCGTGCGCGTGGCATACGATGGACTCCGGATAGAGCTATGAAATTTCACCTCCTCGCACTTTTGCTCGTGTTCTGTGTCGCCCTCCATGGCCAGGAACCGCCCGTGGTTGCGCGGCCCAAACCGCGAACGGTGGAGGAACTTGCCGCGCAGACCGTGGTGATTTTCAACGAGAACGACCTCGATTCCGTCGCGCTGGCGGGGCAGTACGCAGAGGCCCGGAAGATTCCGGTCAAGAATCTCGTGGGCCTGAAGTGCTCAGTGGCGGAGGAGATTGCGCGCGAGGACTACGACCGTACCATCGCCGAGCCGCTGAGGAAGATTTTTGTGGAGCGTGGATGGTGGACGCTTCGTGAGAAGGAACTGGAATCCGGGCGGGTGGAGAAAACGAGCATCCGGTTTGCTGTGTTGATTCGTGGGATCCCGCTAAAAATTGCGCAGACGCCGAGTTACCAGGGGGATGAGACCGAGGGACAGCCCCCGGAAATTTTCCTGCGCAACGATGCAGCGGTGGACAGCGAGCTTTCCGTGCTGGGGCTGTGGTCTACCCAAATCTCCGGCCCAAAGGAGAACCCCTATTATCGGGAGGACAAAGTGATTGGGGATACTGATTTTTACAGCCAGTTGCTCGTGTGCCGGCTGGACGCTGCCACGGCGGAGACGGTGCGGACGATGATTGACGATTCCATCGAGGTGGAAAAAGAGGGGCTCCGCGGGTTCGTCTACGTGGACATGCTGGGGCTCAAGTCGGGGCAGTTGATGATCGGGGACGGATGGCTGCAGGCTGCGGCGGCCAATGCGCGGGAGAATGGATTGCCGGTGATCCTGGATAATGGGCCGGCACTCTTTCCCGCAGCCTACCCGATGCGCCACTGTGCGATGTATCTCGGGTGGTATAATGAAACCGTGATGGGTCCATTTGCGAACGCTGGATTCCGGCTCAACCGTGGTGCGATCGGGTATCACATACATTCCTTCTCCGCGTCCTCGCTCCGGGACCCGCACAAGTATTGGTGCGCACCGCTGCTTGCCGCCGGGGCGGCTGCCACGCTGGGCAATGTGTACGAGCCATTTCTGGGTCTTCTCCCCCGGCCGGATGTGCTGGAGCAGCGTCTGCGCGAAGGGTTCACCTTTGCCGAGGCCGCGTATATGTCTCAGCAATACCTTTCGTGGATGACGACGTTCATCGGCGATCCCTTGTACAGGCCCTTTGCAAATTCCGCACAGGCAAAACCAAAGGCCGGGAACGAATGGGACGCGTATCGCGATGGCGTGTCGCTCTGGCTGGCAAAAGGACGTGCGACCGGGGAGGCTTCCCTGCGCGAAACCGCCGCACGGACGAAGAGCGGCATCGTGAGCGAATGCCTGGGCCTGCTGCAACTCAGTGGAGGTGCGAACGCCGCGGCGATTGCGGCATTTGAGCAGGCCCGCGGCTATTATAATGATTCCGCCGACAGGGTGCGCGTGGCGGTGCATGAGGCCGGGGCCATTCGCGCGCTGAAGGGGGTGGATGCGGCAGTCAGCTTTTTGAAAGCGCAGGCAAATGCGAACCCCGGTCCTCATGCCGATGCGCTGGCATTCCTCGCGCAGTCCATCGCTGCACCTCCTGCGGAAGATCCAAAGCCCGGCCCTCGTAAGCCGGCGGTGCCTCCGAAGGAACCGAAGCCGGCGAAGAAACCGGAAAAGAAAACGTCCCACATTCAAAAGCAAACGCCCAACATCCAATGCTTATGGGTTCGGTCACGCCCCGCGAGGAATGAAGAGGTGGACGGATTTTCAAAAAGGTTCCTTTTTCCGGGACGTGCACACCGGGCGCTTGCCCATTGGACGTTGGACGTTGGACGTTGGACGTTGGGCGTTTCTGCCTCTGTATGAAAGCGGTCGTCGCAATGGCTCGCAACCGCGTGATCGGGAATGGAGGGCAGATCCCCTGGCACCTTCCCGAGGATTTCAAATGGTTCAAGGAGCTGACTACCGGAGGCATCGTGCTCATGGGGCGCAAGACGTTTGCGAGCCTGCCGAAACCGCTTCCGAACCGGACCAACGTGGTCTTTACACGCGGTCCGCGGCTGCTTGCGAAACACCCTCCGTTTTTGGAGAAATGCGGGTCTGTCCCCGTGGTGGGCCACTGGGCATTCCGGTTGCGGCGGATGGCGTTTCAATTCGGCTTTGAGCGCATCGCATCGCGGGAGGTGTGGCTCGTGCGAAGTGTGTCGCGCTTCCTTGAGGCCATGCAAAAATACAAACCGAAGCGGGAAATTTTTGTAATCGGTGGGGCTCAGATTTACGAGCGCCTGCTTCCGAAATGCACGGACCTGTATCTCTCGCTGGTTTACCGCGAGCCGGAGGGCGACGCGTTCTTTCCACCATTTGAGGACCGTTTTGAACTCGTGGGAGTGGTCCGGCAGACGGCGGATTTTGAAGTGCGCCATTTCAGAAATCGTGAGCTATAGTCTCCAGATATGGCGATTACTGCTCTGATTGCGTCAGTGATTTCGGTATTCGATCCGGTGCCGATTCCCGTGGATCCACAAAAGCTCCCGGTGATTCTCGTCCATGGCATTTTTTGTGATGGAGCGGATATGTCGCGGCTCGCGAAGCATCTGCGCTCGCAAGGGCGGCTGGTGCTCACTCCCTCACTAAAGCCCTGCGGCGGTGGCGCGCGGCTGGAGGTGCTGGCGGGGCAACTGGCGGAGTTTGCGAACAAGGAACTCCCCGGCAGAAAGTTCGACCTCGTGGGATTCAGCATGGGAGGGCTTATCTCGCGCTACTACGTGCAGCGCCTTGGCGGACTGGGTCGGGTGAACCACTTCATCACGCTCGCAACTCCGCATCAGGGAACGAAAATCGCGCAATTCAAGCGTGGTGCCGGTGTGGTACAGATGCGCCAGGGAAGCGATTTTCTGCGCGACCTGGGGCGCGATGCGGATGCGCTTCGCAAGGTGAAGTTCACCAGCTTTTACACTCCCCTCGACACGATCATCGTGCCCGCACGCAGCAGCGAGATGCCGCAGGCCCGCAATGTGCGCATGTGGGCACCGATCCATCCATCGTGGATTTTGCAGAAGCGCTGCCTGCGCGCAGTCTCCACCGCCCTGGCGCAGTAGACGAAGGTTTCCAATATATAATATGCGCTAGCCAATTTACCGGAATCTGGATTTACCTTAAAGCATATGATCATCGGCGTACCGAAAGAAATCAAACCGCAGGAACAACGTGTGGCTCTGCTCCCCAGCGCGGCGTATCAGTTGACCAGGCGCGGCCACCACGTGGTGGTGGAGACGACGGCAGGGGCCGGCAGCGGATTTCTCGATGCGGAATACACGTCCGCCGGTGCGGAAGTGGTGGCGACCCACGAGGAGGTCTTTGCCAAGGGCGACCTGATCGTAAAGGTGAAGGAGCCGCTGGAGAGCGAGTGGCCACTTCTGCGCCCGGGGCAGATTCTTTTCACCTACCTGCACCTCGCCGCGAGCAAGCGGCTCACGGAGGCGCTGGCCGCCACGCGCTGTACGGGCATTGCCTACGAAACGGTGGAGGTAAACCGCCGCCTTCCGCTGCTCGAGCCCATGAGCGAAATCGCAGGGCGCATGAGTGTGCTGGTCGGTGGTGTGCATCTCGCAAAGCACCATGGCGGTTGCGGCGTGCTCCTCGGCGGCGTGCCGGGCGTGCTGCCCGGCAAGGTCGTGGTAATCGGCGGCGGCACTGCCGGTGTGAATGCAGCGCGCATGGCCACAGGGCTCGGGGCGGATGTGACCATTCTCGATGTGGATGTGGAGCGGATGCGCTTTCTCGACATCACCCTGCACACGGCGCACACGCTATACTCGAATCAGGCGCACATCATGGAAATGCTGCCTGACGTGGATTTGCTCATCGGCGCGGTGCTCGTGCCGGGCTCAAAGGCGCCCAAACTCATCAGCCGCGAGATGATGAAGGTAATGAAACCCGGCAGCGTGTTTGTGGACATCGCAATCGACCAGGGCGGCTGCGCGGAGACCTCGCGCCCAACGACACATCACGACCCCGTGTATGTGGAAGAGGATGTGATTCACTATTGCGTGGCCAACATGCCCGCCGCCTATGCGCGCACGGCCACGCAGGCGCTCACGAATGTGACCTACCGCTACATCGAAACACTCGCCGACCACGGCGTCCCGGGGGCATTTGCCAAGGACAGGAACCTGCTCGGCGGCCTCAATATTTTCGACGGCTCGGTGACGCACAAGGCAATCGCCGAGGCGCATGGGCTGCCGCTGGTGACGCCGTTTAGCTAGTGCGGCATTTGACGTCCGCACTGCGGAGCGCTCGATTCCATGGGCGGAGGGATGGTTTGATGAAAATAATACGTGTAAGTAGTATTTGACTCCACCCGCCCAGTGGAGTCACAAGCAACGATATTGCGTGGAGCATCCACGCTTCTCTCGCCATGAAACTCCGCCTCGCACCGTCCATCGCAATCATCCTCGCCTGTTCGCTCGTGCAATCCCATGCGCAAAAGAAACAGGCCAAACCCGAAGGTTCCGCCAAGGCTACGGCCACTGCGGAGGGTGGGAAGAAGCAAGGGCTCACGGGATGGTTCAACTGGCGCGGGCCTGCGCAAAACGGCACCTCGCCCGAGACGGGCCTGCCGGAGAAAATCGATGCGGCCAAACCCCTTTGGACCGCTGACTTCCCCGGCCAGAGCGCGCCGGTGATCGCGAATGGAAAACTTTACATCAACGGCTACCTCGGCGAGGGGCCGGATCTCCGCGAGGGCGTAAGCTGCTACGATGCCGAGACCGGCAAGCTGCTGTGGCAGCACATGGAGAACGATTTCCTCAGCGACATCATTTATCTGCGTTACGCGACGGGAGCTCCGTCGATCGATCCCGAGACGGGAAATGTGTATGTGCAGGGCGGGCAGGGCGTGCTCTCGTGCTTCACCGAAGACGGGAAGCTGCTCTGGCAGCATTCGATGATGGAAGAATTCGGTCGTCTCACTTTCCCGAATGCGCGCACTGCGACTCCGGTGGTGGATCGCGATTTGGTCATCACCCGCGGCATCACGAGCGGGTGGGGCGCGAATGGCCCCGCAGGCGACCGTATCTTTGCCTTCGACAAAAAAACCGGCGAACTCGTCTGGCTCAGTTCTCCCGCGGACCGCCCGCAGGACAACACATTCTCGCCGCTCCAGTTTTCCTGGTACGATGGAAAGCGCGTATTTTATACCGCCTGCGGCGATTCCTCTGTGGCCTGCGTGAATGCCCGCACCGGCGATCCCATCTTTCGCTTTTCCGCGGCCAAGGCGGGCGCAAAGGGCGGCGTGAATGCCGGCGTGCTAATCCACAAGGACAAGCTCATCATCTCGCACGAGAGCGAAAATGTGGACTCCTCCGAGGTGGGGCGCACCGCAGCCTATCGCATCCCGCAGCCGGGAGACCAGCCCAAGGCCCCCATCGCCTCGACCAATGCCGTGCCGCCCGGCATGCGCATTTTTTCGCCACTGGAGCTCGAGAAATGGCGCAACCCGCTCGGCAATCTCGCGTCGTCACCGTGCATCGTGGGCGATACGCTTTACGAGGTTACCGGTGTAGGTGAACTCGCTGCGGTAAACGCGGAGACGGGCGAGATCAAATGGCGCAAGAAGCTCGGTGCCGAGCAGCGCCAATCGTCGCCTTTCTTTGCCGATGGCAAGCTCTACGTGGCCTTCTATATTGCCAGCGCGGA
>JAYUWZ010000368.1:0-1775 GCA_043753265.1 Verrucomicrobiaceae bacterium | reverse complement strand
GATAGCCGACACCCCGTGCTTTATCTATTCGATGGTCAGGACGCGCTTGGCGCACTCGCATCGCCCGAAAATGAAACGCTGGAGGCCGATGCCTGGGTGCGCCGCCTGTCGAAGGCGGGGGCGATTCCTGAAATAATCCTGGTGGCTGTATTTCACAGCGAGGAGTTCGGGAGGCGGGACGAAGAAATATCCCCCCAATGCGAAGGGCCAAAAATGGCGGATTTTTTGGTAAACGATCTGAAGCCATTTGTGGATTACACGTTTTGCAGGGACCGGACACTCCAGGACCCCGCAAATACCGGCATCCTGGGTTTTGGCCTGGGCGGTTCACTGGCACTCTGGATGGCCACGCGACACAGCGGAACCTTTGGCCGGTTTGGATGCCTCTCCCCGTGGTACGAGGATTTGAGCGGCGACACACCGGATGATTGTGCACTCGTGCGGGAGGTGGCGTCCGCACGCGACCTGAAGCCCGGCCTGGCCCGGCTTTATTTCGATCACGGCACGCTCGGGGAAGACCGGGATGCCAGCTCGTTTCAAGGCGCGGTGACGGCGGCGTTGCTGGCAAAGAAGTTCAAGGAGGGCCGGGATTTCATGGTGAATGTAGCGCATGGGGCCGAGCACACGCTGACGGCGTGGCGTGCGCGCATGGGGGCTCCGCTGTCGTTCCTGTTTGGGCGGGAGTAAGCGCATCCAGCCCTGATGAATATCCTGAGAGCAAAGGCACCATGCTTGCCCTTCCCCAGTGGCGTAGGTGTTGCTATGGAGGCGGCCCAAACCTGCACATCTTTTAGTACATGCCTTCCACGGTCAACGGAGTCGGAACCCACTACTACGGTAAGAAGAACCTTACCTCGCGCTCTGCCACCTGTGAGCAGTGCGGGCAATTTGGAGCGCTGGACTCCTACGATACACGTCTGTGGTTTGTGCTCGTATTCATCCCGCTGATCCCGCTGGGGAAAAAGCGCGTCATTGATGACTGCCAGCGCTGCCGGCGGCACTACACGATGGATCTCACGAAATGGGAGGCCCAGAGGCAGCGGGATGTTTCCGGGGCGGCGGTGAAATTCCGGGACAATGCGACTCCGGAATCGGCCATCGACATGCACGAGTCGCTGCTCGGCTACCGGCAGATGGATGAGGCGAAGGAGTTTCGGGGCATCATGCAGGAGAAGTTCTCCAGGAATGCACGGATTCAGGAATACCTCGGGATCGCGCTCTCGCGCATGGGCCAAGAGGTGGATTCGGAGCGCCACTTTCAGCGAGCCTATGAACTGCAGCCCGACCTCCCCCACGCACGCATCGGCGTTGCACGAAAGCGCATCCGCGAGGGCAAGCTCGACGAGGCGCGGCAGCTACTGGACTTTCTGGAAAAGCCAGGTGTGGCCCAAACGTACAACCTGGGGGTAATGGAGGAACTCGGCACGGCCTACCAATCCAACGCAAGGCACCGCGAAGCGCTGGAGCTATTCCGGTACCTCATCGCGGAGATTCCGAATGTGGCCAATTACCCTCAATTTCGCAAGAAGGTGGAGGTGTCGGAAAAGGCGCTCGGAGAGCGCACCACTTCGTTGCCAAAGAAGACGAAGTCGATGGGTGGTCCGGCCAGGACGGGCGGGCTGGCAAAGCTCGCAATCGCGGTTTCCGTGGTGATCATCGCGATGGTCGCCTGGAATGAATGGGTGCGCCGCTCGCGCACGGTGCATGTCCTGAACGGATATGCCCAGCCGATGAAAGTGAGCATCGATGGCGGGGAGGAGATCCTCATTTACCCC
>JAYUWZ010000367.1:0-4068 GCA_043753265.1 Verrucomicrobiaceae bacterium | reverse complement strand
ACACCAAAATATTGTTGCCGATTTTCGTGAGGGCAAAGGCTCCGTTGAGCGCATTGGTCAGCGTGATGCGGTTGCCGGTATTGCCGAGGGAGGTGGGCGACTGCAGGGTCACCACTCCCCCGTAACTCACGGCCCCGCCGCTGGTGGCCAAGGCACCGATGTTCGCCGCCGCTCCCGGCCCATTGAGGAACAGCGGGACGTTGCCAACATTTATCCCGTTTTGAACCAGAGCCGCGCCGCTGAGGACGGTGACGCTGGCCGTGTTGCCCAGTGCTCCCGTGGCCCTCAGTTCGAGCACTCCGCCTCCGACGGTCGTTGCGCCGCTATAGCTGTTTGCACCGGAAAGCGTCACTGTCCCCGAACCCATTTTGGCCAGGTCGTAGTTGCCGAGGATTTCCCCATTGCTGGAAAGCGTGCCGCCCGAGCCCACATTCCATGTCTGATTTCCGGTGAAAGTGATCGCGTTGGTGATCGTGACCGTGCCGGTGGTCAAGGCGGTGGCATTGATGCCGGCCGCACCAAGGCTCAGGATGCCTGAGCCGGCAACGGTGTAGCCAGGGGTTTCAAAGACCAGTCCAACCGCTCCAAGGCTGGTGTCCAGCGTCACTGTCCCCACCGTGCCGGCGAACTCGGCGATGCCTGCCGGGTTCGTCCACTGCTGGAGCGCGCCCGTGTCCGCTCCGTTCCGCCAGAGTGCGCCCCCCATGTTCCAGGTTCCCGTCCCGCCGGTTCCGGTGGCGGCTCCATTTGCATCCCATAAGAGGGTGCTGGATCCGGGATCCGCGGTAATCGTGACCGTGGCTGTCGGTGTGTTGATGGCATAATCTGGATCGTTTGAGAGAGTGAGCACGACGGTTTCGGCACCTTCATAGATGCTGTCGGAAATCGGTGTGATCGTCCTGGTGATGGACGCCTGGCCCGCCGGGATGGTCACACTGTTGGTGAGAGTCGGGTAGACGCTGCCGTTTGTCGCTGTGCCACCAATCGAATACCACACCACCACCGCCCTGGAGTCGCCCGAGCGAGTGAAGGTGAAGACGCCGGAGTTGCCGCCTGTTTCAGCAGCTTGGTTGTCCGTTGCTGTAAGGCCGATCAACGGAATATCGTTATCCTGAATTGTCACCGTTGCGGTGCCGCTCCCGCCGGTGATGTATTTGGCGGGCGCGGAGGCAAGTGTCAGTGTCACTGTTTCATCCGGCTCGAAGAAGGGGTCATCGATCGCCGTCACCGCAACCGTGGTGCTCGCCGAACCTGCGGGAATCGTCGCGCTGAGTCCGAACGCCTGGTAATCGCCGCCAAGCGCCGCCGTGCCGCCGATCTCGAAACTCACCGTCAGTGCCGCCACGGTGCTGCCCGTGCGGGTGAGGGTGAAAACGCCGGTGCCGGGACCGTTCTCGGGGGGGAGCGGCGTGGTCGCGGCCACCATCACCGTGTTGGCCGGGGTAGGCGGCGTGGCGCTGGAATAGGGATCGAGATAGGAAATAGGGATAGGGCGCTTCTGCGTGCCGCCAGGCAGATCGACGCCGACCGAAAGGTGGTCGCCGCCGCCCCCCTCCTTGTGCAGCGCCTCGATGTAATAGCGCTGGCCGGCCGTGAGTGAGATCGCCGCGGATTTCTGGTTTGCCTGAGCGGTATAGTTCCGGGAGGTCACCGCACCATTTACATACGCGATCCTCGTTTTGTTTGCAGGGTTTTCACCCGTCGCAGTGAGAAAGAGATCACTCGAGTCATCGCTCGCGATATAAAAATAGTAAGTGCCAGTGGCCGGTGCCTTGAAGAAGCCCCGGAGGCGCTGGCCGTAGAGTTCCCCGTAATTTTCCAGCACCTCAAAATCCCCGTGAAGTTGAAAGCGGGTATCCGGATCGTTTGGATACTTTGCAGCGTTCGTAAGATTCGAAACACTCGCTCCGGCAATTCCCTCATAAGTCTAGCCCGTTACGCCGCCGTAGGCTGGCGCGTTCGTTGCGGCGAAATTGCAGTTGATCGCATCAGGACCGACAGTCACGGGATTAGTGAACTGCGCGGACAGCGTCCACGGGTAACCGAAGGCGGTCACGGTCTGCGCACCAGCCGACAGTCGCCCGATGCAATAGCGCCCGTCGCTGTCGGTGCGGACGAAGCGTGTGTCACTCACACGCAGCAACACATCTGCCAGACCGCTGCCATCAGGCTTCGTCACCTTTCCGCTGATCGCAAAATTCGTTGGTGTGCCGACGGTGATGACGATGCTCCTCACCACCGACTTGCCGCGACGATCGGAAATAGTGCATCGCACATTGTATTTGCCCGCGCCAGCCCACGACTTCGAGGCCGGCGTCCCGAGCCGCGTGGCACCGTCGTCCATTTCCCAATAGTAGGAAAGCTCATCGCCGTCGGGGTCACTCGCGATGGCGGCGAAATTAACGCCCCCGTTCACCGCGGGATTCAAATTGCTCGCCGTGAGGTACGCGACCGGCGCGGAGTTGGCGGGACCACCGTCAAATTTCACGACGACATCCATGTAGTCGTTCGGCGATGTGCCTCCCTTGCCGATGGGCGTGATGTTCACGCCCAGCAGTGGATCGCTAAAGGTGCGGCCGATGGCCAGGGTCGTTGTAGTGTAATCGCCGCCGCCCAGGGGCGTCATATCCAGCAGGTTTGCGCCGCCGCCGTAGTTGGCTGCCATGATGATCACTCCATTGTCCGTGCTGCTGTAATTCGTCCCGTCCACAGCCCAATCAGGCCTGTATTCAACGTCGAAATCATGCCCCTCGTGGGCACGGACTCTCAGCGCATACGGATTGCCCGCGACGATCGTGCTCTTGTCGGCGTTGTAAATCCGGTAGGTGCCATCGACGGCAGCCGAAACCATGTTGGCGTCGTCGAGCCAGGTGATTCTTTTGCGCTCATACGAGGTGAAGCTGCTCCAGCCATGACCCATCGTGCTGAAGGGATTGCCGTATTCCTCCCAATTGGCGGGGCCGGTTGGCTGATTGCTCGTCGGGTTTGCATAGTGTGCGTGGAAAAGGCCGAAATTATGGCCGTATTCGTGCAGCATCACCCGCGCATCGACGCACTTGATCATGTTCCAATTTCCGCCGATGGAGGCGGTGCCACAGTAATTGCCGAACTGGCCGGTTGAGAAAATGACCGCCGGGAAATCGAAATTCGCCGGGGCGTAGGGATGCGCGCCGGTACCATCGGTGTAAGCCGCCGCGGCCGCGAGCGCGTGATTGCGAAGAGTGTTTTCCGCGCCGTTTGTCTTGTACCACAAGTCTGTCTGCGGCATTGTCAGTACGGGTGAGAAGGCGAACTGTGAATGCAGTTTGCCGTAACTCCATCTCGCTGAGAGATCCGAGATGCGCTGCATGACGGACTGCATCGTCGAATCGCCCGCAGGCTCGTAATTCGCGGCCTGGTTGGCAAAGCGCACCCGAAGTCCGAGGAACTTCTTGTTTCCCTGCGTGTGCGTCGCCGGCACCACAGGCGAAGTGCCGCCGCTGCTTCCGGAGCCGCCCACATCCATCATAATTTGCAGGCCATCCGGTGTCTGGAGCCACTGGCCAACGTGGCCGTGGGAACAAAGCCAAATCAACTGTCCGCCAGTATCCACGGCTGTCTCGTCGCCGCTTGCTTCGGTCTTGCCACCCGAGATCGGGCAGACTGCATCCGTCACTGCGGCCTGCTTTTTAAGATCCTCCGCCTCGTCGCGCTGCAGCACCTCGTAAGGCTCCTCGCGCAACGCCATCACACGCTGGCCATCCTGGAGCTCAACTCCCACGCCGAGCAGCCGCGTATTCGGCGTGGTGATTTGCGCCAGCCGCTTTCCGTAGGTGTAAACGCGGTATTCCTTTTCCTTCACCGTCGCAGTGCGGAAGATCGGCTCCTCCACCGTTTCCCCCGGCAGCGGCAGCACGCCCAGCACATTGAGAGGCCCGCGTCCGCGCACCGGATGCTCAATTTTCCTGGCAATTTCCGGCGGTAAATCTTTGCGCAGCGCGTAAGGGAGCAGCGCGTCGACCGCAGCTTTCGGATCATGCTTGATCAATCCGGAGATCGTCTTCCGACGGGCCTCTGCACGCTGTGTGC
>JAYUWZ010000366.1:0-4068 GCA_043753265.1 Verrucomicrobiaceae bacterium | reverse complement strand
GAAGGAGTAACCATCGGTGAGTTGTGTGTAATCGACCGCATCCCGCGCTCGCTCACTCCGAACCAAGAGCAGGCGTTGCGGGTGTTGGGACGGCAGGTGATGGCCCAACTCGAACTCCGACGCACAGTTCGCGAGCTTAAGGAGAGTCAGGATATGTTTGCCAAAGTCTTTCGACTCAGTCCCGATGGCGTGACGATCGTTCGGGCGGCGGACCGCACAATCCTTCAAGCCAATGAGGCGATCAGCCGACTTCTTGGAAGCTCGGTGGAGGAGATCCTCGGAAAGCCGAGTTCAAAATTTTCTCGCTGGCTCAACGAAGCAGAACGCACCGAGTTCCTGCGGAGGCTTGAGACAGATGGGGAATGCCTGGATTTCCAGATGACCCTTGAGGGAGCTGGCGGGCAGCCGATGCTGCTCCAAAGCTCCTCCCGAATGATCGAACTCAATGGCGAAATGTGTATCTTGAGCGTGATGCGCGATGTAACCGTAGAGAGCCAGACGGAACAGGCGCTGATGGCTTCGGAAGTTCGCTATCGACGTCTATTTGAATCGGCCAAGGACGGCATTTTGATTCTAAATGCCGAAACGGGAATGGTCGTCGATGTAAATCCATTCATGACGTCCCTGCTCGGCTATTCGCACGGCCAATTCTTAGGCAAAGCGATTTGGGACCTTGGGATATTTAAGGATTTAGTCGCCAACGAAGCCAAGTTTACGGAATTGCGAGAGAAGGAATATGCGCGCTACGAAAGCCTGCCCTTGGAGACCAGCGATGGGTGCCCAATTGAAGTCGAATTCGTGAGCAATGTGTATTTGGTAAACGGCTCGAAAGTAATCCAATGCAACGTGCGGGACATCACTGAACGTAAGCGCGCCGAGACACATCTCAGGCTCCTCGAAACGTGTGTGGAACGTCTCAACGATATGGTAGTCATCACGGATGCTGAACCGCTCTCCGAGCCTGGTCCGCGGATGATTTTCGTAAATGACGCCTTTGTCCGATGCACCGGCTACACACGGGGAGAGGCACTCGGTCAGTCGCCGCGAATCTTGCAGGGGCCGAAGACCAGCCACGCCGAGCTGCATCGGATCCATACCGCGCTGCTCGATGGTAAGCCTGTGCGAACCGAGTTGCTGAATTATCGTAAGAACGGCGAGGAATACTGGGTCGAGGTCGAAATTGTTCCCGTCGTGGACAAGACTGGCTTGGTGACACATTTTGTAGCCATAGAGCGGGATATGACTGACCGCCGCCGCACTGAAGACCGCTTTCGCCGGCTGGTCGACTCCAACGCGCAGGGAGTAATGTTTTGGAAGAAGAATGGTGAAATCACCGGCTCCAATGATGCTTTCCTAAAACTTGTAGGATACGCTCGTGAGGATTTGGAAGCCGGGCTTATGAACTGGATTACGATGACGCCCACGGAATACGCCGACCTGGATCGGCGCGGTTTGGCTGAACTCGCAGCGAGGGGAGACTGCGCGCCTTACGAGAAGGAGTACTTCCACAAGGACGGTTCGCGCGTTCCCATCCTCATCGGCGCTGCGTCGTTTGGCGACAATCCGGAGGAGGGCGTGGGTTTCGCCGTGGATCTGACCGAACGAAAGAAGCTCGAACAGCAGTTCCTCCGCGCCCAACGCATGGAAAGTATCGGCACCCTGGCCGGTGGCATTGCCCATGATTTGAACAATATGCTCTCTCCGATCATGATGTCGCTGGAGCTTCTGAAGATGCGGTTCTCCGACCCCGCCAGCATGGAACTGCTGGCTATCCTTCAGACCAGCGCGCAACGCGGGGCCGATCTCGTCAGACAGGTCCTTTCCTTCGCACGTGGTGTCGAAGGTCGGAAGATTGACGTGCAGATTGGGCATCTCGTTCAGGAGGTCGAAAAGATCGCGAACGATACCTTTCTCAAGCACATCCAGGTGCTGACGATCATTCCACGCGATCTCTGGAACGTCATCGGGGATCCAACCCAACTGCACCAAGTGCTGCTTAATCTCTGTGTGAACGGGCGTGACGCCATGCCCGACGGCGGCACGCTGACCATTAAGGCTGAGAATCTCACGATTGACGCTCAATACGCCAGTATGAGCATCGACCCCGGCGCGCGGGCCGGTCCTTATGTCTTCCTCCAAGTGAAGGATACCGGCACAGGCATGCCGCCAAGAGTAATGGAGAAAATCTTCGATCCTTTTTTCACCACTAAGGAAGTGGGCCGCGGCACGGGTCTCGGGCTATCCACTTCGCAAGGAATCGTCAAAAGTCACGGCGGGTTCATTCGCGTATATAGCGAGGTGGGAAAGGGGACGACGTTCAAAGTCTATCTGCCCGCCCAAACTTGCGCGTCCGCGGAGGCTGCTATGGAACCTCCGACCGATTTGCCACGCGGCAACGGCGAGCTGATTCTCGTTGTGGATGATGAGACAGCCGTGCGCCAGATCACCCAACAAACGCTCGAAGCCTTCGGCTACCGTGTCGTCTCAGCCGCCAATGGAGTTGAAGCCTTGGCCATATACTCCATCCGCCGAACCGAGATCGCCGTCGTTCTGACTGACATGATGATGCCAGTCATGGATGGCCCAACAACTATTCGCGTCTTGCGTGAGATCGATCCCGCGGTGCGCGTGATTGCGGCAAGTGGTCTGACCGCAGAGGGCCAATCAATCCAAGCGACCAGCCTTGGCGTTAAACATATCCTTTCAAAACCCTACACCGCCGAGACGCTTTTGAAGGTACTGCGCGAAGTATTGTCTCTCGGCTCATAGAGACGCAGGACCACTGCACACCCGCGATGGCCACTTCGCCGACTGAAGAAATGCCGATTTCCAGCGCAATGGCCGACGTGTGCGGATGGTCGCCAGTAATCATCACCACGCGAATCCCGGCGACCGACACATCGTCACGTCGTCCCCCCGGTCAATCGCGTGGGAAGATTACTTGGAGACGATAACCCTCTCGCTTATGTAGGAATATTGGACCTAATTCGGGCAAGGGCTGGGGGCTCGTTAATGCTGGCGCAAAAAACGGACTTCCGCACGTAGGCATTCCGCGTCCGCCAGTAGGTCAAACACTATTTTTGCCCAAGCGACATCGACCCCATGCGCGGCTCGCACGTCTTCGATACGACGTACGGTATAGATCGCCTCCTCCGTGAAGACCATGCCCCCATATGGTGGTTGAAAGACGGGGCACACCAAGCCAGCCCGGTAGTAGAGCAAGATCGAGCGACGGGAAACGCCAGCCAGATGGGCGGTGGCGTCGAGGGTGTAGAGCACGTTGGGATTGGGCTCAAATAGTTCCAAAGCGAAAATGGATGTGGGGTTGAAAGTCAGAGGAATATTCATGAGAGATCTCTTGGGTTGAAGTTGGACGCAGCGGCTAATTGTTCCCAGAGGAGCTTCTGTTCGGGGGTAAGTTCGACGGGAAGTTGAATGCGCACGACGGCGTGAAGGTCACCGCGAGGCTCATCGCCCGAGGGTAAACCCTTGCCGCGCAGGCGAAATTCCCGTTCCGCTGCCGTGCCCGGCGGTACTTTCAAAGAGACCATTCCATCGAGGGTCGGAATGGGCGTCCTTCTGCGCAGCCAGCGGAGCTTGGAGCAAGGCAATATCCGGCGCGGAATCGACGGTTAAGGTTGACCTGTTCTGCGATGCGCTCATGAGTGGGTTCTTTCGCGAGATGCTCAGGTTGTTGAAGGCACGGCGTCCGGGATAGCGGCGCGCACCTTTCTCACCCAGCTCTGAAAGACATCCTTTGTGAAGGCGTCCACCTCTTCGTGGGCAAGGTGCTCAGTTACCTGCTCGGCGGGCGGCAGCCACGGCGGCGTTTGGTTTTCGCGGTTTCCAGATGCGCAGACACATCGCGCGAAGCTGTCCAGCGCAACGGAAACCTTTTGAGCGGCTGAATCGTATTGCGCTTCAGCAGTGGCGCAGACTTCCGTCTCGCCTGCGCCTTCGCCGAGCGTCTCGATGATCTCGCTGATGAACATGGGATTTAGGTCTGCCAGGTGAATGGAGACAGGGCTGGTCCGAGCCGAAGAATGCCGAGGTCGAGGGAGAAGTTTC
>JAYUWZ010000365.1:0-4068 GCA_043753265.1 Verrucomicrobiaceae bacterium | reverse complement strand
ACCCGGGGCGGGTGACAGCCGGGGTTTAAATTCCTCATACGGCGGCAGTGGTCCTTTCTTTGGGAAACCAAAGGCCATGGGAACGCTCGTCGTCTTTCCCTTGGCCAGCAATCCCACCGATTCCTCGTAAAGCCCCCGCAAGCGCTCCGGAAAGTAGCGGGATTCCAATCGATCCAGATCGAAGTCGGACAAGTTTGCAGAAGCGATGAGTCTCTGCGAACCGAGGTAAAGAAATCCACCGGGACGCGCCATGATCCCCTCTATCGCAAGCGACATGTACAGTGCGCGCTTTTTCTGTGCATCCTTGTCGAGTGCCTCCCACAGGGGCGGTGCTTTTTCCTCGCTTGGCGAATCCAAAAAATCGAACGGCCCGCCGCGCTCGGGGGTGCGGGACTTGTTGGTGACATAGTAGGAGTCGATGTCCCGGATGTACGGCTCGGCAATCGGCCGAAGCTCTGCCTTGTAGTCCGCGTTCTTCGGCGTATCGAGCTGGGTCAGCGGGAAAGTAGCCACGTAAAGCAGCCACGCCGCCTGCTTCTTGGAGCCCACCGTGAGCGCTGCAATGAAAAGCACGCCAATCGCAGTCCAGCGCCGCCAGTCCAGCACCCGCCACGCCCTCACCATCACCAACCCGCAGACGATGCCCGGCAGCACAAACCGGCCCGAGGGCTTGGTCAGCAGAAAGACCGCGAGCGGCACGAAAAACCACCAGAACAATCGCCGCGACCGGGCCACATCCGGCTCGCTCACCCAGGCCACCCATCCCGCAAACGTCCACATCAGGGCGGAGAAAAAAAGCACCTCACCGAGCAATTCATGCTCGTACCACAGGAACATCGGCAACCCCGTGAAGATCACCGTCACGGGGATAATCCACCATTTCCAGAAGCGGAGCGTCTTTCTCACTACATACGCCAGGGGCAAAATCGAGAGCAGCCCCAACCCATGCTGCAACCAGGCGACCCATTTCAAGGGCGCGCCGGGCAGCACCGAAACCGGCAGCATCGTGAGCGGGTAAAGGTAGCGGCGCTTTTCATCGAGCGACACATTGCCGTCGCTCAGCAGCATGTGCGCAAAGCTGTAGTAACTCTTGGAGTCGCTCCCCCAATACGCATACGGCTGGTAGCTGAGCAGCATCCACCGCAGGACTGCGCCAAAAAGCAGGGCCGGCACAGCCCACAAGACCGCATCCCGCAACAGCGGGTGGCATCGAAAAAAGGCGCGTAAGCGGGACATTCGCGGCGGGTTGTAGGCGGGATGATGCCAACCATTCAACGCTCAACATCCAGCGAAACCGTTATAAAACTGAAAACCCGTACGTAGTCCCGTTTTTAGGCGGAATGCACGGTCCAAACGAAGCGGCGTTCAGAGTCACTCCGGTGCTATCCCAAAATCACACCCGTCCTTCCGCCTAAGGCGGCACTACATGCAGCCCATCGACGACCCGAGTCCCCCAAACCACGCCTCCTCTGTATGGCTTCGCGTTCTTCGCGCCCTTCGTAGTGCCGTTTTCTCCGCCTTTTGCGTTTCTTGCGGCTCCACTGTATTCGCCTTCGAAGATTCTTTCCGGCTTTCCTGGTTTCCTGAGCAAAAAGGGTCACAGCAGCCCACCGACGCGAGTCTTCAAACCACTCCTCCTTTGTATGCTTCGCCTTCTTCGCGCCCTTCGCGGTTAGAAACTCCGGTTCCCATGGTGTAGTGCATTCCTGGTGAAATTTCTTGGCGTCCTGGCGCCTTGGCGGTTCAAATATTCAGGCTCCCGCGCCCCGAATCGCCCCCCCACTTTGTCATTTGGCTTGGAGTTCACGCCGCCACCCATTTCCCTATCCGATTTACATGAAGCTGTGGACCCACGCCCTTTTCGTTGCTCTCCTTGCCATCGCTGCCGCCTTCCTCTCCATGGAGGAGCCGCAGTTTGGCGATGACCTGACGTACTGGTCCTACGGCTTCAGCGTCCACGAAAGCGGATTGTCCGCCTGGACGAAAGACGGCTTCCACCAGCTCCGCTGGCCAGTATGGGGGCTCTGCTGGCTGGCCCAGGGAATATTCGGCTATGGCCTGACCAGCTACTACTTCACACCGATGGTCGTGCTGGTCCTCGGTGCGCTATGTGCCTTCGCAGTGGGATGGGGCATTTTCCGCAAAGCCCCTCATGCCTGGGGCTGCGCCATCCTTTTCATCTTTCACCCCCTCATCGACGCCAACCTCACCCGTCCTTACCCGGATATCGGTGAGGGCGTGCTCGGGGCCTGCGCCATCTTTGCCTGGTGGGCGCTCATGCACGCGGAGACAAAAGGCCGCATCGCCATGGCATCCGCCGCCTGCGGGGTGTTTCTCTTCCTCGCTGAGGAGAATCGGCTCACGGGTGTGTTCTTCATTCCCCTCCTGATCTGCCTCACCATTTTCTTTTTCCGGCACAAGGCAGCGCGCTTAATCGTTCCCCTCGCCGTGTTCAGCGTCCTGCTGGGAAGCCAGATGCTGTTTTACCACGTAAAGTTCGGAGACGCGCTGCACTTCATTCACGCGAACTCCACTGCCAAGGGCCGCTCGGGCACCGAGGCCGTCGAGGCCCTCTGGTTCATTCCCTTCCGCTTTCTCGGCACCCTTCACAAAGGCAGCGATCTCATGTCGTTCTACGCGGTCTTCGGCGCACTCGGGCTCTGGTTTGGCTGGCGGCGCCACGGCGTGATGGGCCGGGTCGTCGTGGCATGGTTCATCCTGCTTTACCTCGCATACGCCTGCGCCCCCCAGCAATTGTGGCCCTTCCGCCCCATGCTCCGCGTGGCAGATCGCTTCCTCTCGGCGCTCGCCATCCCTTACAGCATTCTCGCAGCATTCGGCCTGGCCGGCGTGCTGGGCTGGATCTGCAATACCGTGCGCGTCCCTACCACACCAATCACCCCACCGCCCGGGGACGGTCGGCAGCCCAGCCCATGGCGGGAGCGCATCCGCAATTGGGGCATCGCCGTCCGCAACCGCCCCGCGCTCTCCTGCGCCAGTCTCGCCGTGCTGCTAGCCATCGCCTCACTGCAACCCATCGGCAACCGCGGCCTCTTCACCATGGGATACGTCCCAGAATTCCGCGCCTACATGCGCAATCTCCCCGCGGACTCCGTCGTCTTCACCCATAGGCACACCTACGTGCTGGCCCATCTGGTCGATACAGAAACAGCCAGCCGCCTCAAATGGATCGCGGAGGACAAATGGATCACCGAGCCCAAGCCGGCCCTCGTGGCCAAAGTCGAAAAGGCCACGGAATTCTGGTATGTGCGCAAGCTCGCGCTCATGCGTTTTGCGAAGGGCATCATCACCGAGGACGAGAACAAAAAACTCACCGTGCAGCCCCCGCTCGCCTCATGGTTCAAGGCTCCCGAGAAAGAGTGGCAGCTCGCTACTGTGATGGCACGCAGCGACACACCGGACGTCATCCTGTACCGCCGCAGGACCGCATCCACTCCCCCGCCCGCGATCTTCACGCCCGAATCGCCCGAATTCAAAACCCTTCTCCCGGCATTCCCATTCGAGTGGAATGCCCAAAAGGACAAGGGCGGTCGCGACTTCCATGTGGAGCCATACGAAATCGACTGGCCCCTCCCTCCCGCTTTCCGCGGAAAACTCGTCCGCATCGAAATGCAGGCGTCCAGCGAAAATCGCGACGCTCTCGGCATCCAAATCTCATTCGGCACGGGCAAAAAATTCGACGAACCCTACACGATGAAGCCCTACCTGTTCCGCGATGGCGGCATCGAATTCGCCTGCCTCCGCATCCCCCCGGACGCCGACAAATGCAAAGTCCGCGTCCGTTTCGCAAAAAACCTGAAATGGGTGCGCGTCGACTCCTTCCGGATGATCGTGGATTAGCCCGGATTAGCCCGATTACCCGGATATTTCATACTCCAGAAGGGAAGCTGCATTTTGCAGCGTGTCTTTGTTTAACCTACCCTAATCGCTGTCATCTTGAGGGAGCTTTAAGCGACTGAAAGATCCCGTGGAATTCAAAAGCATTGGGATCGCCATGAAGTTCCACGGGATTCTTCAGTCGCCTAAAGCTCCCTCAAGATGACAGCG
>JAYUWZ010000364.1:0-4071 GCA_043753265.1 Verrucomicrobiaceae bacterium | reverse complement strand
ATACCGGCGCGAGCGCGGACTGTCGCCCCTCCCGCAACCGCCTGCCGTGCTCGTGCAACGCATGGTAAAAGCAGATGCTGCCGGTGTCGCCTTTAGCGCCGATCCCGTGAGTGGCCGCCGCGGGGTAGCCGTGGTGAGCGCGGTGCGCGGGCTGGGCGATGCGCTCGTTTCCGGGGACGTGGATGGGGATACTTTTCAAGTTGCGCGCGACGGCTCAGTGCTCAGCAGTTCCATCGTGCAGGCCGCTGCGCCTGCCATCACCTCCGCGCAAGCAGTGGAGGTGGCCGCGCTTGCGCGTAGGGCGGAACTGTATTTTGGCCGTCCGCAGGATATCGAGTGGGCCATCGAAGGCGGTGCGCTCTATCTGCTGCAATCCCGGCCTATCACCACGCTCGGCTCGCAGCCCGACCCGGATGGAGCGCTGCGGATCTGGGACAACTCCAACATCGCTGAGAGCTATGGCGGCATCACCACACCTCTCACCTTCACCTTCGCGCGACGCGCATATGAAGAGGTATACCGGCAGTTCTGCCGCATCATGCGTGTGCCCCAGTCGCGCATCGATGCGAGCGACGACACGTTTCGTTGCATGATCGGCCTTCTGCGCGGGCGCGTATTTTACAATCTTGTGAGCTGGTACCAAGTGCTGGCCTTGCTCCCCGGCTACACGGTGAACCGCAAGTTCATGGAGCAGATGATGGGCGTGAAAGAGCCACTGCCTGCTGAGGCCATGCCTGCGCAGCATGCGGCGGGCTTTTGGGCAAAAGTGCGCGATGGTGCACGCCTGCTCAATACCGTGTGGGGGCTTGTGTGGAATCACCTCACGCTCGATGGACAGATTCGGAAATTCTACGAGCGGCTCAACAGTGCGCTCGAAGAGCCCAATCCGCCACTCTCGCAAATGCGCGCCGATGAACTCGCCGCGCACTACCGCGACCTGGAGCGCAGGCTGCTCACGCGTTGGGATGCGCCGCTGGTGAATGACTTCCTCGCAATGATCTTTTATGGCGTGCTGCGCAAGCAGTGCGAGAAGTGGTGCGCCTCGCCCGGTGGAGCGATGGCCAATGATCTCATCCGCGACCAGGGCGGGATCATCAGCGCGGAGCCACCGCGTAGAATGAAGGAACTCGCCGCTCTTGCTGCGCCGCACCAGGCGCTGGTCGAGGCGTTACGCTCCGGGGATTCTGTTGCAACGAAGCGGGCGGCTACCCCCGAGTTTCGCAAGTTGCTCGACGATTACCTCGCGAAATTTGGCGACCGCTGTCTCGATGAACTCAAGCTCGAGAGCGCAACACTCCACGACGATCCCACCACCTTGCTGCAAGGCATCGCAGCCCTGGCGGCAAGCCCTGTGCGGCCCGCTCCCCCTTCCGAGGCAACGGTCGAGCCAGAGCTTGGACCGTTCCGCGGGATGATTTTCAAATGGGTGCTGAAGAATGCGCGCAATCGGGTGCGCGATCGGGAGAACCTGCGCTTTGAACGCACGCGACTGTTTGGCCGCGTCCGCCGCATCTTTGTGGAAATCGGTCGCCGCTTCCACGCCAATGGGCAGCTCGCTGAGCCACGCGATATTTTCCACCTTACGCTCGATGAAGTGCTCGGCTTTTGCGACGGCACGAGTGCCACGACCGACCTCAAGGCGCTGGTGGCTTTGCGGCAGGCCGAATTTGCTCGCTGGGAGGAAATGCCCGCGCCCTCCGACCGCTGCGAGACACGCGGCACGGTGAATCACGCGCACGATTTCCAAAATCGCCAGCCTCCCCCCGCGCCGGATGTGAGCGGCGATTCGCGGCAGGGTCTCGCTTGCTGCCCGGGCATCGTGAGAGGCATCGTACGTGTCGTGCGCGATCCGCGCGGTGCCTCGTTGCAAAGCGGCGAGATACTCGTTGCCGAGCGCACCGATCCCGGCTGGGTGCTCCTCTTCCCCTCGGCCTCCGGCCTGCTGGTGGAGCGCGGCAGCCTGCTCTCGCACTCCGCCATTGTGTCGCGAGAGCTCGGCCTTCCGGGCATCGTGTCCATCACCGGCCTCACGAACTGGCTTGCCACGGGCAACCTCGTGGAGATGGACGGCACCACAGGCATCGTTCGCAAACTTCCAAACGCATGAGCACCGAAGCAGCCACTCGCGCAGACTTTTCACGCATCCGCTACGCACAGGCGTGGGAGGATGCCGACATCCTGCGCGAGGCACTCTCCCCGCGCCCAGGCCATGTGGTGGTCAGCATCGCCTCGGCAGGCGACAACGCGCTCGCACTACTCGCCAGCGGGCCGGAACGCGTAGTGGCGCTGGATCTGAACCCCGCGCAACTCGCATGCCTGGAGCTGCGCGTCGCCGCTTACCGGGAACTATCGCATCCGGAATTACTTGAGCTCATCGGTTCCCGCCCGAGCCTCACGAGGTCTGCACTTTACCAGCGTTGTCGCGCGCGCCTCTCCGCGCCTGTCCGCGCGTTTTGGGATGCGCACCCTGCTGAGATCACGGCGGGCATCGGGAGCGCGGGAAAATTCGAGCGCTACTTCGCCACCTTCCGCCGGTACGCGCTGCCCTTTGTGCATCCACACTCCCGCGTGAAGGCGATGCTGAAGGGCGGCGACAAGGAGACGCGCGAGCGCTTCTACGAAGAGACCTGGAACACGTGGCGCTGGAAGGCGCTCTTCCGCGTCTTCTTCTCTCGCTTTGTCATGGGCAGGCTTGGCCGCGATCCCGCGTTTTTCCGCTACGTGAAAGGCAGCGTCGCCGACCGCATTCTGGGGCGCGCGCGCCATGCACTCACCGCCCTCGACCCCGCAACCAATCCCTATCTGCACTGGATCCTCACCGGCACGCACGGCGAGGCGCTGCCCTTCGCGCTGCGCGCGGAGAATTTCGAGGCCATCCGGGAAAACCTGCATCGGCTCGAATGGCGGCAGCAATCGCTGGAGGACTTCCTCGCAGCCGAGCCGGGTGTGCGTGTAGACCGCTGGAACCTCAGCGACATCTTTGAATACATGAGCGAGGAGAACACAACGGCGCTGCTCTCCAATCTCGTGAATGCAAGCCACCAGGGCGCGCGTCTCGCTTACTGGAACATGCTGGCACCCCGCTCGCGGCCCGAGTCCATGGCGGATAAACTCATCCCGCTCGACGCTCTCGCCACGCGTCTCTTTGCCGAGGACAAGGCGTTTTTCTACAGCCGCTTTGTAGTGGAGGAAGTCGCATGAGCCCTGTGCCGGCCATGCTCGCGGTGGCTGCGGCCTTTGCCGTGTTGATGGTTGGCGTGGTGGCATTGCGCAAACACGGCAAGCTGGGTTCCGAGGGCTCGCGCAAGTCGATGCACATGGGCATGGGCATCGTCACGCTGGGCTTCCCGTGGTGGTTCCATGAGGCCTGGCCAGTGCTGATGCTCACCGTTGGATTTGTCGCCCTGCTCTTCGCATTGCGCTTTGTGCCCGTCCTGCGCGATCGGTATGGCGCGGTGCTTTGCGGAGTCGGCCGCGCATCGTGGGGAGATGTGTATTTCCCCCTGTCGGTGGGAACGGTATTCACGCTCTCACACGATACTCCGCTATACTACGTGATCCCGGTTTTGATCCTCACTTTTGCCGACGCCACCGCCGCGCTGGTGGGCAAGGCATGGGGGCGTCGCCGCTACCTTGCGGACGAGGGGGAGAAGACCTGGGAAGGCTCCGGCGCATTTTTGCTCGTGGCGTTTGTCTGCGTGGCGATTCCGCTGACGATTGCAGGCTGGCCCCCACTGCACGCCGCGCTCGTGGCGCTCTGCATCGCTGTGGTCGGCACACTGCTGGAGGCCACCGCCTGGCGCGGGCTCGATAATGTTTTCGTGCCACTCTCCACCCTGATCATGCTCCGCCTTTACCACGAGGCGCCAGATACGCTGGTGCTCCGGCACCTGGGGGGCCTGGCGATCCTGACCGGCATGCACTTTGTGCTCCGCCGCGCTGCGCTCCTGCGCGAAGGGACGCTGCTCGGCGCGCTGCTGGTCGTATACTTGTGCTGGACGCTGGGCGACATTCACTGGGCCTTTGCGCCCATTGTCGTGCTGGTTTCACATCGGTGGATCAATTTCGGCG
>JAYUWZ010000363.1:0-1777 GCA_043753265.1 Verrucomicrobiaceae bacterium | reverse complement strand
GACCACTTTCCGAAACTGGAAAAAGAGCGACGTAGGCCCGCTCAATTTCGTCCAGGCGCTCACGCAGTCCTGCAACACCTACTTTTACAAAATGGGCCTCAAGTCCGGCCCGGGCGTCATCGTGGATTACTGCCAGCGCCTCGGGCTCGGGAGCAAGACCGGCCTGCCCCTCGTGGGCGAGGAAGACGGCCAGCTCATGACGACCGAATACATGCTGAGGGCGCACAAACGCCGCATGATGCCCGGCGACACCGCCAATCTCAGCATCGGCCAGGGTGCCACCTTGGTCACACCGCTCCAGCTCGCCGCCGCCATGGGCTCCATCGGCAACGGCGGCACCGTATTTCAACCACGCCTCTGGCTTCAAATCCAGGGCGTCGACGACAAGATCTCCTTTGGCAATGAACTCCGGGTGCGCGACCAGATTGACATTGAGAAGTCGGTGATGAAGGCGGTTCGCAACGGCATGATCGGAGTGGTGCACGGCTCGGGCGGCACCGCTCATAACGCGGCGGTTCCCGGATTCAAAATCGCCGCGAAGACCGGCACCGCCCAATGGGGCGGCGGCAAAAACGAAGCCGTTGCTGCTTGGTTTTCAGGGTTCGCCCCGGCGGAAAAACCGATCTACGCTTTTGCAGCAGTCTTCGAAGGCACCCGCGGCAACGACGACGTCCACGGTGGCTCGCACGCCGCCCCTATCGTCGCTCGCGTGCTCAAGGAAATCATGAAGCCCGAGCCCAAGGAAAAGAAGAAGGGCGGCCTCCGCAAAAAGAAGCAGATGGATGACGACGAGGAGATGGACGATGAAGAGCCCGTCCGCCCGAAGGTCGTGAGCAAACCCAAGAACGAGGAAGACGAGGAGCTATAGAAGCGCCCGTTCACGCAGCCCCACATTATCGCCTACATGCCGCTCATCCGAACCATCGCCACGCTGGGACTCGTCCTCACTCTTCCCGTCGTAGCCCAGCGCCCCGCGCGGAAGGCGGCCCCGCCACAACAAGAGGAGACTGAAAGCCGTCCGCGACTCGGCCCACCCAAGCGCCTGCTCGGCCAGCAATACAAATGGCAGGTACAGTCCGGACCGTGGAAAGCCGATGCCGACGCCAGCACGGTAAACTGCGCATCCGACGGAACCCTCGCCGAATACGCCGCCACCAGCGGTCTCAAGCTCGCAGGCCATTGGTTTGCCATCAATGCCACTCTCACCGGCACCGACCCCAAGGCTGGCGTATGGTTTGCGGGCGTGCGCGACAAGCGTGGCGAGGTGCTTCGTATCACCCTGGATTCCGCTTCGGGCGGCATCACCGGTGGTCGCAATAATCCCATCTGCACCCTGCCCGACGGCGCGTTCGCCGCGCGCATGGAGATTGTACTCACCTTCTCCACGGACAAAGTCACCGTCCACCACTCCGGCAAGCAGCTGGCTGAAATCCCCGTGACGTTCGACGAACCGGAGGCCACCCCCAGCCTCTTTGTAGAACGCGGCGAGGCCACCTTTCACGATCTGCTGCTCTCCGGCGAGCCCGCGCCCGAGCCGCCACCACCAGCGCCCCGGCGTCCCATCGCAAATGCAGTCCCGCTTTTGAATGCACCGGTGAATCCCCCGCCCATGGCCGTCGCACCCGGTGCTCCTGCGCCTGTTGCCCCGGCCCGGGCGCGTTTCGCGGCACAGCCCGCTGGTGCCGCGCAATGGACGCTCGATTTCGCCCCCGAGCGCATGACCACGCTGAAGAGCGGGTGGAACGACTATTTCGGCGTCCACTTTGAGACCGTCCAG
>JAYUWZ010000362.1:0-8559 GCA_043753265.1 Verrucomicrobiaceae bacterium | reverse complement strand
CACGGGCGGGGTGAAAGTCTTCAATGCCGGGATGCGTGGCTCGAAAGGCACCGCGTGGATTGGCGGGACGCGCGCCTCTTCCTTCTGGCGCTGGCCGGGTACGCTCGCCGCCGGGGACCGTGCCCAGCTCACCGCGCACATCGACTTCCTGCCAACGCTCGCCGAACTTGCCGGGGCGAAGACCGAAGACGCACTGCGTGCTCAGGTGGAGGGTCGCAGCCTCGTGCCGTTGCTGGAAAAGCCGGATGCCCCATGGACGGAACGTACGCTCTTCACCCATCTTGGCCGCTGGCCCAAGGATGCGGACCCGGGTGTGGGGAAATTTGCGAACTGCTCGGTGCGCACCCCGCGCTGGCATCTCGTGAGCGATGCGAAGGGGCCGAAGGCCAAGGCAGCGCAGCAGTGGCAGCTTTTCGACATCACAGCGGACCCCGGTGAGAAGACCGATATCGCCACGCAGCATGTGGAAGTCGTGAGCAAACTCACTGCCGAATACGAGCAATGGTGGAAAAGCGTGCAGCCGCAGCTCGTGAATGAGAACGCGCCGTTGCCGAAGGTGAACCCCTTCAAGGAGCTTTACTGGAAGCAATACGGCGCTGCGAAGTAGCGCTGAGCGTGCGGAAGATGTTGAACCGCCCCGCTCATTCGTTTTCCCTGTAGCCTCATGGCCGACGAACCGGAGCAACCTACCACCAGACCCCGCCGCCTCCCGCCCCTTTTGCGGCGCGCGTGGTACTCGCTGAACCAGGCGTTCCGGCATCGCATTGCCCATCTGGGCATCACTCCCGATCAATATAGCATCCTGCGCTGGCTGCAGGAGGGGGATACTCGCGGGCTCACGCAACAGACGCTCACCGACCTGATGGCAAGCGACCCAAACACGATCACCTCCATCCTCCAGCGCATGGAGAAGGCGGGGCTCATCACCCGGCGCGCGCACGAGAGCGACAAGCGCGCCCGCCGCGTGTGCGTGGAACAATTGGGCCGGGATGCGTTCAGTGCCGCCTACGACATCGCCACCGAACTGCAGGGGGAGATCCTGCACAATATCCCGCAGGCCAGGCGCGACCGCTTTTTGAAAGACCTTGAACTCGTGGCCGAGGCCTGCGCCACCGCTCTCAAGCGCTGAGCGGGAATATCGGCGATGGGGCGTCGCCGATAATGCTGTTTTGTAAGGTATTGATAGTTGGTTATTTGCGGGAGTGGATGGGATTATCGGCGATAAGTGCGACGGGCCGATCGAGGGGTGCCGGCCGGGTAATGGAGGAGAGGTTTTTGCAGTTGTTGCGCATGTTGCGTGCGGAGCCTTTTGCGCGAGTGGGGCGTGGTATGGGTATGCGAGCGCAGTCGTCTTCTGACGGATGTTTGGGTGGTGGCCGGGGTCTGTACCGCTGCGCTCAAGCGCTGAGCGGGAATATCGGCGATGGGGCATCGCCGATAATTCCGCATTGTAAGACGTTGATTGATGGCTATTTGCGAGATTGGATGGGATTATCGGCGATAAGTGCGACGGGAACTCACGGTGAATCGTGGAGGGGTTGTTGCAGTTTTTGCGCGTCGGTTCTTTTGCCCATCCGACCTGGGATACAGGAAAGAAGTTTTTCTTTCCTGTAGATTGGATATTTGCTCCGTCCATTCCCTTTCTCCTCCCTCTCTGTTCCATGGGGAGGAATTTAATCTATTTGGCGGGGGTTGTCACGGGAGGTTTATATGAACTCGATGCATTCGGTTCCGGCACAGCCTCCGGGGTGGGACAGCTTTCGCTCTGTGGATTGCCTCCAAAAAAAGTGCGGCCTCCCGTCGCCGATAGGCAAACGGAAGGCCGCTGTTCCCCCCAGAACACTTTCACAATGCTACGTAAGCGTAGTTTACGCAACTGGAATCTTCAGATTTTTTTAGAGGGGTGTTTAGGCGTTTAGCCTACGATCTCCAGTCAGCTTCTCTACCGTGCGGGCGGGGTGGTTAGCATTTCGAAATCGGGGTTCTTTTCCACCAGGTGGCGGACGGTCCATTCGCTTGGGAGCAGTACCACCCAGTCGCCACGATCGTCCTGGGCGAGGGCGACTCCGGTCGGCAGCAGCAGTTTGGGCCGGGAGGGTTCCGCTCGGCGGGCTGGGGTTGCGGGGTCGGAAGGGGTCTTTTGCCGAATCCAGCGCACGAGGCTCCATGGCGCGCTCTCACGGCGGGAGGGGGCACCGTATTCGGTTTCGAGACGGTACTGCAGCACGTCAAATTGCAGCGAACCGACTGCGCCGAGCAGGGGGATGCGGGTGAGGGAGTCGGTGATCTCGTAGGCCTGGGCGACACCTTCCCGGAGCAATTGGGCGAGGCCCTCGCGGAAACGTTTCGATTTCGAGGGGCTGTCGTTGTTCAGGTAGGCGAAAATTTCCGGTGCGAAGCGGGGTGTTTCGTCAAAGGAGATGCCCGCGGTTTCAGAGAGCGTGTCGCCGATGTTGAGGTCGTAATTTCCCACGATGCCGACCACGTCGCCGGCGTAGGCCTCGTCCACGGTCTCGCGCTCGCGGGCGAAGAGACGCTTGGAATTGGAAAGGCGCAATTGCTTGCCGGTGCGCGCGTGCAGCACCGTCATGTCCCGCCGGAAGACGCCGGAGACGATGCGGATGAAGGCGACGTGATCGCGGTGCCGCGGGTCCATGTTGGCCTGGATCTTGAAAACGAAACCGGAGAAGCCGGGAGCTTCGGGCACTACGAGAGCGGTGCCGCTGCGACGGGGCGTGGGCGGGGGCGCGAGCGCAAGAAAGCGCCGCAACAGCAACTCAACGCCGAAATTATTCATCGCGCTGCCGAAGAAAACCGGGGTGACTTTTCCAGCCCGCACTTCGGCGAGATCGAACGACGTGCCCGCGCCTTCGAGCAGCTCGATTTCATCGTGAAAGCGCGCAAACACGTCCGGGTCCATGGCATCGCGGACTGTGGCATCATCCGCGCCGGCGACTCCCACGGGCGCGCGGTAGGCACCACCCGCCAGCCGTTCAAAAAGATGCACCTCGCGCGTCTCGCGGTCGTAGACGCCTCGGAAATCCGGCCCACTGCCGAGGGGCCAGTTCAGCGGCAGCGCCTGGAGGCCAAGCACGCGCTCCAGTTCATCAAGCAGTTCGAGGGGCGCGCGCGCGGGCCGGTCGAGCTTGTTCATGAAGGTGAAAATGGGCACGCCGCGCTGGCGGCAGACCTCGAAGAGCTTGAGTGTCTGCGCCTCGATGCCTTTGCCTGCATCTATGATCATGAGCGCAGCATCCACGGCGGTGAGCACGCGGTAGGTGTCCTCCGAGAAGTCCTTGTGGCCGGGGGTGTCGAGCAGGTTGACGACGCAGCCGTTGAATTCGAATTGCAGTACGGTGGACGAAACCGAGATGCCACGCTGCTTCTCCAGTTCCATCCAGTCGCTGGTGGTGGCGCGCTGGTCTTTGCGCGCGGTCACGCTGCCCGCGAGTTGCAACGCTCCCCCGTAGAGCAGGAACTTTTCGGTGAGCGTTGTCTTGCCGGCGTCGGGATGCGAAATGATGGCAAATGTGCGGCGCCGGGCGATCTCGCCGACGGCGGCTTCGGACACCGTGGTGGCCGGGGACTCGGGTTCAATTGTGGAAAGTGTCATAGCAAGAAACGAAGGTTGCGCGCCGACGGCCCGTGAGGGAGCGTCCGGCGGAAATCGAATCACGCAGGGAGAATGGCAGACATGCGCGCCAGCACCACTACGATTCGATGACTCCGATTCATCCATGGTTGGACGAGGGAGCGGAATCAAAATCCGTTGAGGAGGAGAGCTGCAAGCGATGCTTATAGCAACGGGCTGGATGGATATAAAGGTAAACACCTAGGGGTTTACCCTTAGATTTCACTTGCACGCGACAGAGTAGCGTGCGATGCAATCACCGTGGTGCGTGGGCTTTCCGCCAAAGGGTCTGGAGAGCATGCACCGAAGGTAACATGAACAAAACTAATTCAGCGCGCAAGGCGCTACCCCGCTTATTGGTCATCCAGTCCGAATTGGGCAGCCTGCCCATTGTCGCACACGCAGATGTTTTCGATCTGGTGGATCAACCATTTGAAGCATCCTTGTCGCCCCACTACGAAGGGGCCTGGGTTTTTAAGCGCGGACAACGATTTGAGATGGTCGGGCTGGGTGCACAGCATCAAATCGAAGTGGTCGAGCCTCCTGTGTCGGGGATTGAGACGGTGAAATTTCGGGTGGCGAAGCGGCGTGCGGTGAGCGTTTAAAATCAGGATGTCTCCAGATCACTCAATGGAAGGGTGACTGGTGGCACCTCTTCGCTCCTGTTCGCGAAGACGGAAAATCTCCACTCCCGTGTGGCTGGCCATGAGCCAGGCGACTCCAATCGTTCCCGCCGCAACGACGTCGCTCAGGAAATGCGCCCCCAAGTATATTCGCGTGAAGCCAATGAGAACGATGAGGAGAACAGCGGCAAATGCCGCCACGAGGCGCCAGCGCAGCTGCCAGTGATGGGCGTACAGCAGGGCAGAGAGGGCGAGCGCCCCGTAAAAGATCGTTGCAGCCATGGTGTGACCACTGGGAAAGCTGTAGCTATCGAGAGTCACCAATGGGACTTCAAAACTCGGACGTGGCCGCTCAAAGCTTACCTTTAGGATGTAATTGAGCAGCCCGCCCCCAATCACTGCGAGGCAAAAGGCAAGAAGGCGGTGCCACGAGCGCCACCACACAAGCACTGCGATGGTCACCACACTGGAGGTGGCGATAAAAACCGTGGAACCGAGATCGGTGATGAAGTAGGCGACTCGCGTGACGCCGGGTGTTCCATGGTCTTGCATCCACTGCGACACCCGGTGATCGATGTCGACCATGGTGGCGTTCTCGATCAGCTCGTCTGCGATCTCCACGAATATCCAGACCCCTCCGAGGATGATCAGCGCGCCGACGGTGAGGTGCAGGCCCAGGTAGCCTCCGGGGGTGATGCGGTTTTGTAAAAAGCGCAGCGGCCGCGCATAGCGCTGGCCAAATGCAGCAACCTGCGGACGTGCAGTGAAAGCCCGCCAGCGGCTCCGGAAACCCCACTCGCGCCGAACCGCCCAGATCAACAGCAATGCGGACAGGACAACCAACAATGCCGCGAGGACGAACAACAGTGCCCATTTTTCCAATAGTGCCTCACCCAAGGCTGGTGCAGCGAGTTGCCTCATGGTGGCGACAACGGGTCATTTCCAGCCAGTGCGGGAGCAACCGCCTCCTCGAGGCGCCAGCCTTCCGGCGCGCGACGAAATTTGGCGGAGCCTCCTGAAATGAAACCTCCCGTTTCCGGCTTCCAGAGGATGCGCTCCACTTCGATCTGATCGTATTGAATGCGGAGGATGTTGAAGGAGTTTGCCTCGCCCCGCCCGCGCGTGGAAATGGCGGTACCCGCCTGCACGACGAGGGCGGAATGACCGGCGATTTTGTAGCGCGCGGCCGTCAGCGTGGTGTGCGTGATGTGAAGGTGGCCGGAGAGGAGGAGATCCACGCCGCAGCCTGCCATGGCTTGCATCGCTGCGGCGGAGCGGCCCACGAGCTGGCGGGGATCGGCGTAATCGGGGGGCAGGTCGAACGGATGATGTGTCACGACGACTTTCGTCACGCGCGGCCCGCAGCGTTTGAAGTTGTCCACCAGCCTGGCGATCTGGCCGGTGTTGATGCGGCCGTATTTCGTGGTGAGCGAGCGCGCGGTGTTCACACCCGCCACGGCGATCTCGGTGTCCTCAAAAAAGGGGGCGAGGTCATCGGAAATATAGCGGCGGTATTTATCCAAGGGCCGCATGAAGCGCTCGAATAGATTGTGCAAAGAAATGTCGTGATTGCCCGGAACGACGAGTTGCGAAAACGGCAATTGCTCGAGGAACGCTTTTGCCTCCAGAAACTGCTCGGTGCGCGCGCGCTGCGTGAAATCCCCCGAGACGACCAGCAAGTCCGGACGCGCCGCGGTGATGACCGAAATCAACGGTGCCACCAGTGCGCCATCGACACGCCCGAAATGCAAATCCGAGAGGTGGACAATCGTGCGCATGATTACTTTGCTTTATCGCCCTGCGGCACGAGGACACGCAAGGCGCGAGGGCGGAGACGGTAGAGGAGTGGGACCTCGGCGATCTCCGTCTCGCCATCCCGCGCGACGGAGACTTTGCGGCGTCGGGGCACGAGCTCGAATTCGGCGCCTGAATGTGCCTCGAAGTCCCGGGCGCCATCGAGCCGGCCAAAGAACGCCCTGAGCCCGAGCCGCAGCAGCCCCCAAGGGCGCGTGCCCCGGGCGACCCACACGCAAAATTGGCCGCTGTCGAGGCTGGGCCGCCCCCCTGCCCCGAAGCCCTGCAGGTTGTATTCATTGTTGCCGATGAAGACGAACGGGGTGCGGCGAAAAAATTCGCCCTCGGGGGTGCGCAGGCGAACGCGCATCATGCGGTAGTTGCGCATCGCGGCGATGAACCCTTTGAGCATGGCGCGCCATTTGCCGAGCTTGCCCAGGCGCTGCTCGCGGTCGCGCCTGCGGACGATATCGGGATAGAGGCCGATGCTGGAATTGTTGATGAAAACGCGCCCGTTTACCTCGCCCACATCCACCTCGATGGTGCTTCCGTGGACGAGCGTGGCGACGGCGCCTTCGAGGTCGAGGGGTATTTTCAGATCCTTGGCAAAGTGATTGAGCGTGCCGAGGGGGAGGACGCCAAGGGTCTTGCCTGTATCGCAAATCGCGCCGGCCACGCCGCTCACCGTGCCATCGCCCCCTCCGGCGACCACGATTTTCTCGGGGCCTTGTGTAGCGCGCTCAAGGAGCCGGGCGAAATCCGCGCCGTCCTTCGCCTGTTCGATGGTGGCGGGGGCACCGTGTTGGTCGAGCAACGTGGTGATTTTCTCCGCGACGTTTTCGTGGGAGCCGCTGCGCGCGCCGCTATTGAGCAAAATGAGCATCGCCCGTAATCGTTGGCACGGCCTTGCGGGGTTGTATCTTTTGCGGTTTCTACCTTAGCAGCGAAGCCGGAAGAAGAGTGAACCGCCAAGACCCAAATGCGCCAGACGATGGATGGAACCGGAAATTTCTAACCGCGAAGGGCGTGAAGACGACCAATGAAAAAGCAGCTCGATAACTCGCGTCGTGGAGATGCGGCTTGTGGCCGATGTGGGAAAGTGAGCGCGGGAAGCCGCGCACATCATCACTCCAGGACCGGGGGGAGGATCGGCTGGGTGATTTTAACAATCGCCGTCGTCTTATCGGTGAAGGTCACCAGCACAATGATCTGGCCGTTCGCATTGAACGAGCGGGTGGAGCCTGCCGAGCCGCTGACGGCTTTCAGCACGTTGAACGTCTTGACCGTTTTGCCCAGCAGGGGCTGGTTTTCGCGCATGAGCTGCACCAACTCGCCGAGGGTGTTCAGGCAATACAAACCAAAATCGTCCACGCTCGTGATACCGCCGGGGCCGGGGGTGATTCCCGGGCCTTTTTGCAGCATCGCGGTGAAGATCGGGCCTTTGCCATTGCCGGACAGTGCAAGCGAGGAAAAGGTTTTCCATTTGGCTCCTGCGGGCGCACCCGGAGGCTGATCGCCTTCGCGGGCCACCATGTTCAGGGTGCCATATGCAGGCGACCACCAGATGGTGTCGTCGTTTGCAGCCGTCGTGTCGGGGCCCTTGACTTGCGCGGCGAAGGCGAAGCCATCAGTCGTGCTGGATTGCACCGGGTCCTTGAACGACTTCCATGTCGTACCGGCTGAGATCGTCGGTTGGCCGACCGCCACAACGGGGAAAGGAGCGAAGGGCCTGGAAAATCCCTTCACTTTGTCGATATCCGTCGCGAGGAAAGTGAAGAAGGAATCGGGGGAGAATCCGTCCGGCACGTGGTTGCGGATGGAAAGGAGTCCGTATGTTTTGTAGCCCAGCTCGGTGTCCCTGCCCTGGCCGTTTTCCACATCAAACACCATCGCGAGGGACTGGCCCGTGTTTGTCTTCACGTTGGCGATCACGCCCGCACTTCCAGTGACGGTATCGATCGTGAAAAGCCCGCCGCGGCCATGGCCTGGCGAACCTGCGCCCGGCTTGAGGGCCAGGAAGCTTACCGCCCGAATATTATCACCGACTTCCGTATCCCGCTGGAGCAGCGCGCTCAGTGGCACGCCATCGAGCGCGGCTGCGAGAATGGGGATAGTCGCAGGAAGGCCAGCCGAGCGGGTGACGGTTCCCGTCAGGGCGTTCGCGCCATTCACACGAGCGATGGTCGTGAACGATTTCCACGTTTGGGTGGCAACGAAGGCGGAGTTCACAGGAGCGGGATCGCCCTCGCGGGCGATAATTGACACCGTGCCCGTCCAGGTAGCCGCCACGGTATCCGTGGCCGGGGTCACGCTGATGCCCTCCACGGCACCGAGCCAGGCAATCGTGCCGTCGTCTGCGAGCACAGGGTCCTTGAGTGATTTCCACTGGGGCGCGCCATCGAGAGGGGTCTCCTCGCCTACCTTCACCACGAGTTCGTTATTTAAGAAAATCCCCACGCCCGATTGCGCGGGCACAGGCACGGCTCCGGGGATGGCGGGCGCTTTCCATTT